>NZ_DBNGPQ010000040.1:0-38119 GCF_057122925.1 Umezawaea sp.
CCCGGTGGTGAGCGGCGCCGTCGGGCGCCGCTCACCACGGGACCGGTCAGGAGATCTCGACCGTGGTGGTCGTGTACGCGAGCGCTCCGGACGAGTCGGTGGCGCGGACCCTGATCGCGTACGTGCCGGGCTCGGCGTAGGTGTAGTCGATGTCCTGCATGGAGTCGGCCGGGCCGGTGGTGTAGGAGGTGTCGTCCCAGTCGACGCGCAGCCTCGTCACGTCGTAGCCGTTGGTGAAGGTGGTGTGCACCACGACGGTGCGCGGGCCGCTCAGCGACGCGGTCGCGGTGACCGTCAGCGGTCCGACCGACGGGACGACGACGATCGACCCCGTCGACACCACCTCCAGGCCCGTGGTCGTGCGGGCGGTCTGGGTGATCCGGTACGTGCCGGGCTCGGCGTACGGGTGCAGGAGGGTGTCGCACGGCCCGGTGGCCACCTGGTCGTCACCGAAGTCCGTCTCGCACAGGAACTCCGCCTGCTGGGCGCTGCGGTAGACGCCCCTGATCCTCACGTCGCCACCGACCGGCGCCTGGGTCGACCCGACCGAGAACGACCTGGTGGTCACCTGGTCGGGCTCGGCGGCGGCAGGTGCCGCCGTGCCGACGACGGCCACGGCCACAGCGGCCACCAGAACAGCGAACTTCATGGTTCCCCCCAAAGTGTCCACCCCGGAAGTGCCTCCCCCGAGGCCCCCGCCCTGTGCGGGCGAGGACGAACGGTAGTGGATCAGGGCCCGGTGGATGAAGGTGCCGAGGGGCGCGTCACCCGGATGGCTCGGCGACGTGGACTGCGACCCCGGCCGCGCGCAGCCGGTCGAGTTCGGCCGCCGGGGCCCCGGTGTCGGTGACCACGTGCGCGATGCGGTCCGGCGCGACGGTCTGGACCATCGTGTCGACGCCGATCTTCGTGTGGTCGGCCAGGACCGCCACGTCGTCGGCGATGGCCGCCATGGCCCGGTCGACCCCGGCGACCGCGGTGTTCGGCGTGGACAGGCCGTGGCTCGCGGACAGACCGTTGCCGGACAGGAACGCGCGCTGCACGCGCAGCCCGCTGATCCCCTGCTCGGCGGTGCTGCCGACCAGCGCGAAGATCGCTCCCCTCAGGACCCCGCCGGGCAGGATCACCTCGACGCCGGTGCTCCGCGCGAGGGCTTGGGCGACCAGCAGGGAGTTGGTCACGACGGTCAGCCGGGGCACCCTGGCGAGGCGGCGGGCCAGGGCCTGGGTCGTGGTGCCCGCTCCGACGACGATCGCGTCACCCGGCGACACCAGGTCGGCGGCGAGGTCGGCGATGGCCGCCTTGGCCGCGCCCGCCACGCCCGCCTTCTCCGAGTGGCTGGGCTCGTAGGCGGGGCCGTCGGTGGCGACCGCGCCGCCGCGCCCGCGCACCAGCAGCCCCTCGGTGTCGAGGAACCGCAGGTCGCGGCGGACGGTGACCTCGCTGGCCCCGACGATCCTGGCCAGCTCGCGCAGCGACACGGCCCCGTTGGTGCGGACCAGTTCGAGGATCACCTGGCGACGTTCGGCGGCGAACACGGCCACAGGATAGGTCGTTCCTGATCGGAACTGATCGTTCGGGAGCCGATCGAACGCCACTTCCGATCAATCCCTGGTGCCCGACGACCGTCTCCGGGTACATCTCGTGGACCGGTCACCGGTGATCGGAACGAGGGAGGCACACGTATGGAGGGCGGAATCGATCGCCGCAGCCTGCTGCGCGGAGTGGGGGCGGTGGGCTGCGCGGCAGTGCTGCCCGGCCTGCTCGGCACCGCGACGGCGGCGGCGCAACCGGGCGCGACCCCGTTCGACCTGCACTTCGAGGTCACCCACAAGTTCCGGCCGTTCGACCTCATCGCACCGAGGTTCACCCAGTACGACAGCGCGATCGGCGCCCTGACCACCCTGGGCACCCTGATCTCCACCGGTGTGCGGCCGAGGGCCCCGTTCGGGTCGGTGCTGGTGGAGGTGCAGGGCGTCGACGGTCCCGGTGCCGTGGTCGCCGGTCTGGCGGGCGGCGGCACGTCCGTGCTGGGCACGGTGGACCCGTCGGCCGGGCGCGCGACCATCGAGGTCACGGCGGGCGGCACGACCACGGTGGTGAAGACGGCCGAGGTGCGGGTGTCCGGCGCGTTCCGGATGGCCGTGGTGGTCAACGAGAACGCGGTGACCGTCCTGGTGGACACCACCGGCACGGGCACCGCGTGGCAGCCGGTCGTGACGGAGCGCGACCGCGTCCGCGCGCTGGTCGACCTGCGCGTGCCCGCCGTGCTCGGCAAGCTCGACTACTCCTACGGCGGTCGCGGCACCGGCTCGGTCCGCCTCGGCCGGGTGCGGGCGGGCTACTACGGCCAGGCCGGGGTGCGGGACCCGCACGTCGTGCAGCACGCCGACGGCAAGCCGTACATCCGCGACGGCAAGCTCTACCTGACGATGACCAACGCCGGGCTGGGCTTCTTCCAGCAGGCGCACTGGGCGGTGTGGACGCTCGACCTGGCCGACCCGTCCAAGCTGGAGCAGGTCGCGGTGCTGTTCTTCGCCCGAGACGGCGTGGTGGTGGGCGACCACGCGGGCCAGATCGTCTACGACGACCGCACCCGCCGGTTCATCCTGCTCATGAGTTCCTGGGGCGACTTCGACTTCCGCGGCGTGCACGTCCGCCACACGACCACGACCGCGAACGTCCTGTCCGGCGTCCACGTCCTGTCCACCGAACGCCTGGCGCTGCCGACGTCCGTCAGCTCGTGGGACCCCGCGCTGACCCGCGTCGACGGCCGGTGGCGGCTCGCGTTCGTGGAGAGCGAGGCCCAGCAGCCGTCGTTCATCTTCCACCCGGCCCTGGCGGTGGGCCCGCCGGGCGCCGACTACGCCGACTCGCTGAGCCTGGTCGGCGCGGACACGACCGTCGACCAGACCGAGGGCACGATCATCCAGCGGGTGGGCCGCCAGTGGTACGTGTTCGCCAGCGACGGCGACGCCCGCGAGTACCCGGTGTACGACCTGGCGATGCGCAAGCTCGGCACGCTCGACGCGCCCTACGGCACCAACATCCCGCACCCGGTCCTGCTGCCCGTGGGCCGCGACTGGGTGATGATCACGTTCGACGGCACCCAGTACGCCGAGTCCGTCCTGGGCTACGGCGGCCACGGTGACCTGGTGGTCATGCGGTCCACGGGATGAGGCACCGGTGCGCCGCCCCGGTGCCGGGGCGGCGCACCGGGACGGCCGCGGCCCGCGGCAGGGCGGTCAGGCACGCGGGGTAGTCGTCGCACCCGGTGGCCGCGCCGCGCCGATCGCCGACGGCGGTGCCGGTGGCACCGCCGCTCCGACGAACTCCCCGGTGAATTCGCGCATCACGCACCTCCTTCGACCGAACGATGATGAAGGAGCGGATGCCTCGTCGCGACGCGACGACCGGATCCCGTTGTTCTCGCACATTTATCAGCGTGGCCTCCGGACCGCGTCACTCACATTTTCCGCGACTTTCGCGAGCGGAGGGTGACCAGGAGGAGAGCGCCGCCGAGGAGGAGCAGCACGCCGATCGCGAGCGCGGACCCCAGTCCGCTGCTCACCCCGGTGCTGGCAAGGCCGGACGAGTAGTAGCCCGATTCCGAATCGTCGGTCCACACCCGCTCACCCGAACCGGCGCCCTTTCGGCCCGCGAGGGCGCTGTCGGTCGTGGAGGTGCCCGACGCGGTCCACGAGGTGGTCGAGGACCCGGTCGTCGCCTCCAGCGCGGCCGTGGTGCCCGAGGTCGTCGAGCCGGTCGTGGTCGGCGTCGTCGTGGTCGTGGACTCCTCCGTGGTGGAGGGCGTCGTGGTGGTCGTCGTCCCGTCCGTGGTCTTCCCGTCCGTCGTCGTGGTCGAGTCGGTGGTGGTCGAGTCGGTCGTGGGTCGGGTGGTGGTCGTGGTGTCCGTCGTCGACGTGTCCGTGGTCGTGGTGTCCGTCGTCGACGTGTCCGTGGTCGTCGTCGTTTCCTCGGTCGTGGTGGTGGTCCCACCCGTGGTCGTCGTGGTCTCGTCCGTCGTCGACGTGTCCGTCGTCGTGGTCGTCGGCTCCGTCGTCGTGGTCGTCGGCTCGGTCGTGGTGGTGGTCGGCTCGGTCGTGGACGTGTCAGTGGTGGACGTGTCGGTCGTGGTGGTCGTCTCGTCCGTGGTCGTGGTCGTGTCCGTGGTGGTCGTCGTCGGTTCCGCGGTGGTCGTGGTGTCGTCGGTGGTCGTCGTCGTCACGTCGGTCGTGGTGGTCGTGATCGGCGTCAGGTCGCACCCCGGCACCGTGAACACGTTGTCGTCCAACGAGACCTGCCCGTTGCGCGCCAGCGCCCGCCCTTCGACGACCGCGCCCGTGTTCACGGTGATCGAGGTCAGCGCGAGGACGCTCCCGATGAACGACGAGTTGGTGCCGAGGGTCGCGGAGCTGCCGACCTGCCAGTAGACGTTGCACGGCTGGGCGCCGTTGACCAGGTCGATGCTGCTGGCCGACGCGGTGATCAGGGTGGAGGCGATCTGGAAGATGAAGACCGAGCTCGGGTCGTTCTGGCCGTCGAGCGTCAGGGTCCCGCTCAGCGACAGCGGGCCGGTCGACTTGTAGACCCCGCCCGGCAGCACCTGCCCCACCAGGTCGTCCGAGACGCTCGCGGTCGGCGCCCGGCCCGCGGCGTCGTCGTAGGCGATCACCAGGTCGGACTGCGCCTGTGCGGCCACCGCGTTGCCCGCGTTCGTCGCCCCGCCCACGAGCCCCGGCGGGAAGCCGGTGATGGCCGTGCCGGGACTGACGCCGAGGTCACCGCCGAGGATCGTGTCGCCGGTGTTGGTGACCGTCACACCCCCCAGCACCGAGTAGCTCGCCGCGGTGCCGAGCGGCACGGGCGCCTCCGCGGCTGACGCGGTCGTCTGGCCCGCCAGCAGCCCCACCACCACGAGGGTGCTCGCCGCGGTGACGAGCCCGCCCGCGACGCTCCACCGCCTGCGGTCGAATCGTCCGGTCCGAACTGGATCGCCGTTCATCCAATGGCCTTCCCACTTTTGTCAAGAATGTGATCACGGGGAACAAGGCGAAGCGTGCACCGTGCATTCGAACTGTACGCGGAACAACCAGACCGGACTCGATCACGAATGAATCATGAAAGCGAGCAGCGGAAAACCAGAGGAGAAAAAGAGTTCTCACACGGGCTGATCCGGTAACGCTCACCGTCGACTTTCCGATGGGGAGGCTCCCACCTTCGACAAAAGGCCACCGGAAGACCGGTATCCGCCGTTCTAAACTTGTAATTCACCCACAGGAGCCCCAAAACCACAAATACACTCGATCGGGTGATTCGCGAATGTGGTGTCGTCAACGAGTGCCGAATCGATGCTCATCGGTGGTCCGCCACCACGGACGGGCAGGTCGGGTACCGGAACTCCGAAGCCGCGCGGGCCACCCGGTCGCGGCGCCGTCCGGGCACCTCATCGGCACGCCGTGCGTCCCGGCCGGTGTCCCCGTCGTCGACCACGAGCGCCCTCACGGCCCGACCTCGGCCACGTACCGGTAGCCGACCCCGCGCACGGTGGTGATCATCCCGGCCTCGCCGGTCGCGCTGAGCTTGCGCCTCAGGTTGGACATGTGGACGTCGACGGCGTGGTCGTCGGCCAGCCACGAGCCGCCCCACACGCGTTCCCGGAGCTGCTCGCGCGTGTGCACCTGGCGCGCGTTCTCCATCAGCGCGGCCAGCAGGTCGAACTCGATCCTCGTCAGCACCACGACCTCACCCGCCACCCTGACCTCCCTGGCCTCCAGGTCGATCTCGACCGGGCCCGGCTCCACCGCGGTGGCTCCCACCAGGTCGCGCGGGCGGCGGAGCACGGCCTGGACCCTGGCCAGCAGCTCCCGCGGCGAGAACGGCTTCGTCAGGTAGTCGTCGGCCCCGACGGACAGCCCGATGAGCTTGTCCTCCTCCTCGGCGCGGCAGGTCAGCATGAGCACGTAGGAGTTGGAGAACCGCCGCAGCCTCCGGCAGACCTCGACCCCGTCCGGACCTGGCAGGCCCAGGTCGAGCAGCACCACGTCGGGCCGCCAGTCCCGCGCGGCGACCAGGGCTAGGTCGCCGTCGCCCACGGACCGCACGTCGAGGCCTGCGTCCGCGAGCGCCAGCTCGATCAGGTAGCTGATCTCGGGGTCGTCCTCGACGACCAGGACCTTCGCGGGCTCGCTCATCCCCGCCATTGTGCGCGTTCCGGCGCGGACCGCCACCGAGGACTCGGAGATCACCGCGGTCCGATCTCGACGGCCGTCCTCGTGGGAGCGGCAGCTCCTCCAGCGCCCCTGGTGGGCGTCCGGGGAACCTCAAGTTATCCGCAAGCACTCGCCGCACCCCGTCCGCCGCCCGGATCCGCGCCTAACGTCGGGCTGTCACCACGTCCGTCGCAAGAGGAGCCCGCCGTGAAGAAGCACGCCGCGTCCACGTTCGTCCTGGTGTTCCTGACCGCCGCGCTGATCGGCGTGGTCGGTCCGCCGGGAACGGCCGCCGCGCAGGAGCCCACCGCCCCCGGCACCGCCCGCTACGAGGAGTTGAGCCGGTCCGCCGCGCGCGCCAGCGAGGACGTGCTGACCGCCCGGCAGGTCCTCGCCGACACGCGGGTGGCGCTGGACGAGGCGACCGGCGCGGCGGACCGGTCGCGGGTCCTCGCCGACGAGGCCGCCCAGGCGCTCACCCTCGCCACCGAAGCGGCCGACCGGGCGCAGCGCGTGGAGGCCGGGCTGCGGGCCGAGATCGACCACATCGTGGAGATCTCCTTCAAGGGGCTGCGGCTGAACGGTCTGGCGGCGATCTTCAGCAGCGACTCGCCCGAGGAGTTCCTCGACGCCGCGATGATCATGGACGTGTACGCCGAGCGGCACGGTGACCTCGTCTCCGCTGCCGCCACCGCCTCGACCGACGCCGCGGTGGCCAGGGGCGAGGCGGACGCGGCCCGCACCAGCGCGGCGGAAGCCAGCCTGGCCGCCGACGACGCCCTCGGCACCGCGCGGCGGCTCACCGACGAGGCGGCCGAGGCCGCGCGCGGTGCGGAACTGCGCCAGGAGCGGCTGGACGGCGAGGTGGCGGAGGTGCGTCGGGCCCTCGACCAGCTGGCGGGTGCCGACCGGGCCCTGCTGAGCGGCACCGGTCCGGCCGTCGACGTCCCGGCGGCCGGGAGCGCCGGGGGCGACGCCGTGCGCTTCGCGCTGACCCAGCTCGGCAAGCCGTACGTCTGGGGCGCGGTCGGGCCGGACACCTACGACTGCTCGGGTCTCGTCATGACGGCGTTCCGGTCGGCGGGCGTGGCCGTCCCCCGCACCACCTACACCCAGGCCCTGATCGGCACGCCGGTGCGGCGTGACCAGGTCCGGGCGGGCGACCTGGTGCTGTACCACGACTCGCTGAGCCACGTCGCCATGGTGGTCGACGGAACCATGGCCGTGCACGCGCCGACCGCGGGCGAGCCGGTGAAGGTGAGCCCGATCAACGCGATCGGCCCCATCGCGACCATCCGGCGGATCGGCGGCTAGCACGGGGTCGGTCGACGCACGACCGGGGCCCGGCCCGTGGACCCGACCTCCACCTGGACCGCCTGTCCCCCGAGGACACCGCGCCGCCGAACCGCGACCGTCCGGACCGGGTGGGCGGGCAACCCGCGGGACCCGTGCGGCGTGGAGGGAGCAGGAGCGGTCACGGGTGGGAGGTTCGATGGCTGTCGCGGTGCGCGTGCTCGTCGCGCTGTCGGTGATCGCGCAGGTGGCCGCCGTCGCGGCGGCCCGGCACGCGGACGCCGCGTACCGGGACGGCCGGTACGAGGAGCTGTCGCGAACGTCCCTGGTGAGCCTCGCGGCCCTCGCGGTGCTGGCGCTCGTGGGGTTGACGACGAGCGCGGTGTCGGCGTTCTGGCTGTGGGAGGAACGCGGCCGGTGGGCGTGGCTGTGCTGGGCGGCGGGTCCGCTCTGCCTGGCCGCGCAGGGCTTCGCGTTCTTCGGGCAGCGCACGGTCGTGTACCTGGTCCTCCTCGTGCTGCACGTCGTGTCCGGACTGGCGCTGGCCGCGGCGTTCCGGCCTCCGGCGGCGCGCTCCAGTTGAGACGGCCGCGGAACGCGGTCGGTTGACCACGGTGAGCCACTGCCCCTAGCGTCGTGGGAAAGCGCGTTCCCTCACCGAGGAGGAGCACGTGTACCAGCCGGTCCTCGACGCCGTCTCGGGTTCGCTCGGCCTGACGGCGCTGTTCGCCGCACTGCCGCTGGTCACGTTGTTCGTGCTGCTGGGCGTCGTGCGGATGAGAGCGTGGCTCGCGGCGCTGCTGTCGCTGCTGATCGCCCTGCTGGTCGCGGTCGTCGCCTACCCCATGCCGGTCGGCCAGGCGCTGCTCGCGGCGTCGGAGGGCGCGGCGTTCGGGTTCTTCCCGATCCTGTGGATCGTGGTCAACGCGATCTGGGTGTACAACATGACCGTCCACACCGGGCACTTCGACGTGCTGCGGCGGTCGTTCGCCCGCGTCAGCGACGACCAGCGGATCCAGGGCGTGATCATCGCGTTCTGCTTCGGGGCGCTGCTCGAAGCGCTCGCCGGGTTCGGCACACCGGTCGCGATCACCAGCGTCATGTTGGTGGCGCTGGGTTTCCGGCCGTTGAAGGCGGCGACCGTCGCGCTCGTCGCGAACACGGCGCCGGTCGCGTTCGGCGCGCTGGCCGTGCCGATCACGACGCTGGCGACGGTCACCGGGCTCCCGGTGCAGGACCTGGCGTCGATGGTCGGCAGGCAGACGCCGCTGCTGGGCGTGTTCGTGCCGATGGCGCTGGTGCTGATCATCGACGGGCCGCGCGGGGTGCGGCGCACGCTGCCCGCGACGGTCGTCTGCGGTGTCACGTTCGCGCTCGCGCAGTTCGCCACCGCCAACTACTTCAGCGTCCCGCTCACCGACATCGTCGCCGCGCTGGTGAGCGCCGCGGCGACCGTGCTGCTGCTGCGGGTGTGGCGGCCGGTGGACACCTACGTCGAGGCGGTCGCGCCCGGCGGCGCGGGGTCGTCGGCGGAACCGGCGCCGGAGCGGGACTCCCCCGCGGAGGTGTTCCGGGCGTACGCCCCGTACGGCGTGATCATCGCCGTGTTCGCCCTCGCGCAGATCCCCTTCGTCAAGAGCGCGCTCGCAGGCGTCACCCGGACGTTCTCCTGGCCCGGCCTGCACCTGCTGACGGCGAACGGGAAACCGTCCACCCTGCCGGTGTTCAAGGTCGACTGGCTCGCCTCCGGCGGAACGCTGCTGATCATCGCCGGGCTCATCACGATGCCGCTGATCGGCATCGGCGCGCGCCGGGCGTGGAGCACCTACCTGGCGACCTACCGGCAGCTGGCGGCGGCGATCGTCACGGTGATGGCCGTGCTCGCGCTGGCGTACGTGATGAACGCGAGCGGCCAGACGGCGACGCTCGGCACGTGGATGGCGGGCGCGGGCGCGTTCTTCGCGGTGCTGTCGCCGATCCTCGGCTGGATCGGGGTGGCCGTGACCGGCTCGGACACGTCGTCGAACTCGCTGTTCGGCGCGCTCCAGGTCGCCGCGGCGCAGCAGGCCGGGCTGAGCACGACGCTGATGGCGGCGGCCAACTCGTCCGGCGGCGTGCTGGGCAAGATGATCAGCCCGCAGAACCTCGCCATCGCGGCGGCGGCGGTCGGCGTGTCCGGGAAGGAGGGGGACCTGTTCCGCAAGGTCCTCCTGTGGAGCATCGGCTTCCTGGCGCTGATGTGCGCCCTGGTCTACCTCCAGTCCACGCCCGTGCTGTCGTGGATGGTGCCGTAGCGGCTACTCCAGGACGTACCGGACGTTCGGACCCGTCGCCTCCCGCTCGATCGTCACCACCATGCGGTCGCTCACGAGCAGCGCGTCGTCGTGCACGAGCGCCGCGCCGTACCCGTCGAACGTCAACCGGTCGCTGCGCAACCCGACCGCACCCGGCACGACGTGCAGCAGGGCCGCCACCTCCGGCGACATCGACTGCGGCGTGATCGTCTCGGTGGCGCGCGCGGGCACCGCGCCGCAGCGCTCGGCCAGCAGCCCGTACAGCGACTCGACGCGGAAGTCCGCGTCCAGCAGGGCCGAGCCGAGCGACTCCGGCACGCGGGACGTCTGGTGCACCACGGGGTTCGGGCCGACCAGGCGCAGCCGTTCGACCTCCAGCACGCGGTCGCCCTCCGCGAGGCCGAGGCGGGCGGCGATCCGCGGGGTGGCCTCGACGACCTCCGCGCGCAGCAGCGTCGTGTCCATCGCGATGCCCTGGCCGCGCAGGTCGTCGACGATGCTGCCCAGACCCGTCGCCACGTAGGGGACCCGGTTGATCCGCACGTACGTGCCCTTGCCGGGGATCTGCTCGACGACGCCCTGCGCTTCCAGGGCCTGCAACGCCTGCCTCAGCGTCATCAGGCTCACGCCGTACTGGCTGCTCAGGTCGCGCTGGGACGGCAGCGGCCCACCCGCGCGGAACTCGGCTCGCCCGATCCGGCGCAGCAGGTCGCGTTCGATGATCACGTACTTCGGCGTGGCGACGGCCTTCGTGAGCTGGTGCTCGGTGTCCCGCCGCGGGTTCGCCATGCTGCCCGTCCTCCTGGTCCGTCCCACGTGGATCACCGTGGGAGACGGTATCCGCCGGGACGGCCCGCGTCATCCGCGGGCCCGGTCCAGTGCCGCGCGGAACCCGCCGACCAGCTCGCCGACGCCCGCCGGGCCGCCGCCCTCGGCCACGCGGCGCATCACCGGCGCCCCGATGATCACGCCGTCGGCCACGCCCGCGACCCTCTCGGCGTTCTCCGCCGTGGACACGCCGACGCCGATCAGGACCGGCTTGTCCGTGACGTCCTTGAGCCGCCGCGCCATGGCGCGGGCCGAGTCCGTCGGGGCCGCCCGCTCCCCCGTCACGCCCATCACGCCCATGCCGTAGACGAACCCCGTGCTGCGCGCGCACAGCTCCGCCAGCCGGTCGGCCGGTGTGCTGGGCGCGGCGATCAGCACCGCCGCCACGCCGTGCGCGGCGGCGTCGGCCTCCCACGACACCGACTCCTCCAGCGGCAGGTCCGGCAGGATGGCGCCACCGACCCCGCTCTCGACCAGCAGCCGGGCGAACTCGCGCTGCCCGTGCTGGAGCACGAGGTTGTAGTAGGTCATGGCGATCAGCGGCACGTCGCGCCGGTACGCGGCGAGGTCGCGCAGCACGGACCCTGGCGTCGTGCCGCGCTCCAGCGACCGGACGGACGCGGCCTGGATCACCGGGCCGTCGATCACCGGGTCGCTGAACGGGATGCCGATCTCCACGGCGTCCGCGCCCGCGTCGACCGCGGCGTGCACGAGGTCGACCCAGTCGTCGGACACGCCCCCGGTGACGTAGGGGACCAGCAGCTTGCGGGTGGTTCCGCGCAGGTGGGCTTCGAGCGTGGTGGGGTACGCCGTCGTCGTCATGCCGTGCCGCCCTTGCCGAGGAGGGTGATGACCTGGTGCATGTCCTTGTCGCCCCGGCCGGAGAGGTTGACCAGCACGGTCGAGCCGAGCGGGACCTCCCGGCCCGCCTCGCGCAGCAGGTAGGCGAACGCGTGCGCGGACTCCAGCGCGGGGATGAGGCCTTCGAGCCTGCTCAGCTCCCGCACGGCGACGACCACCTCGTCGTCGGTGACGGACGGGTAGGTGGCGCGGCCGATCTCGGCGAGGTGGGAGTGCTCCGGTCCGATGCCGGGGTAGTCCAGGCCCGCGGAGATCGAGTGAGCCTCCAGGACCTGACCGGGGCCGTCCTGGAGCAGCATGCTCCTGGCCCCGTGCACGACGCCGACGCGGCCCGCGCCGACGGCCGCGCCACCGGCGGCCTCCACGCCGATCAGGGCGGCACCGGTGTCGGCGAACCCGGCGAAGATCCCGGCCGCGTTGGAGCCGCCGCCGACGCAGGCGACCACGTGCGTCGGGTCGGCGCCGTCGAGCAGTTCCCGGCACTGGGCGAGCGACTCGTCGCCGATGACCCGCTGGAACTCGCGCACCATCCACGGGTACGGGTGCGGCCCGAGGACCGAGCCCATGCAGTAGTAGGTCGTGTCGACGGAGGCCACCCAGTCGCGCAGGGCGTCGTTGACGGCGTCCTTGAGCGTCCGGCTGCCCGAGGAGACCGGCCGGACCTCCGCGCCGAGCAGCTCCATCCGGAAGACGTTGAGCTGCTGGCGCTCCACGTCGACCTCGCCCATGTAGACCACGCACTCCAGGCCGAACAGGGCGCACGCGGTCGCGGTCGCGACGCCGTGCTGCCCGGCGCCGGTCTCGGCGATCACCCTGGTCTTGCCCGTGCGCTTGGCCAGCAGCGCCTGGCCCAGCACGTTGTTGATCTTGTGTGAGCCGGTGTGGTTGAGGTCTTCGCGCTTGGCCAGCACCCGGATGCCGAGTTCCTCGGAGAGCCTGCGGCACTCGGTGACCGGCGACGGCCTGCCCACGTAGTGCCTGAGGTAGCCGTCCAGCTCACCCCGGAACGCCGGGTCGGCCCAGGCCTCGGTGAACGCCCGCTCCAGCTCCAGGCAGGCGGGCACGATCGGCTCCGGCACGAACAGGCCGCCGAATTCGCCGAATCGCCCCGCCACGGGATTCCCCATGAAGGGTGTGGTCACGGACATGCCGATCCTCCGGACACGAGTGAGAATGGTTCACCACTGAACAGGAAGACCGTCGGCCAATGGCACAACGACCCGTCCGGCGCGCGCCCCACCTGGCACAACACCCACCTGCCCCGACTGGCTCGCGATCCATGCTCGCTCACGGGATCCACTGTTGTCAACCACAGTTCTAGATCGGTGAAAATGCTCCCCCATTGTCAACCCGACCGTTCCGCGGCGCCGCACCCCCAGTGAGCGGCGCCGCGGAACGGTCGACGATCGGGACTCAGCGACCGCCGCCGGACAGGACGGTCACCCTGTTCGGTCCGCCGTTGTCGACCCCGGTCCTGACCGGGGCGACGACCCGCCCGGTGCAGCGCGTGCCGTTCTCGCGGACGAACTCCACGGTGTGCCTCTCGGTGGGGAACGGTGCTCCGCCGTCGGCGGGACCGTGCCCACCACGTTCGTCCCAAGATCGGGAACGAACCTAGGATGAACCTGGAATCGCCTGATGGGAGTACGTGGTCTTGCCGCTGGAGTTCGGTCTGCTCGGTGATGTCGAGGTGCGCCTGGACGGGCGGGTCGTCGACGTCGGTCACGTCCGGCGGCGCTGCGTGCTGGTGGCCCTGCTCGTGGAGGAGGGCCGACCCGTCCCGGTCGACCGGCTGCTCGACCGCGTCTGGGGCGAACGGGCTCCGCAGCGGGCGCGGGACACGCTCTACGGCTACGTGTCGAAGCTGCGCCGCCTGCTGGACGTCGACATCGACCGGCAGCCCGGCGGCTACCAGCTCGCGGTCGACCCGGACACCGTCGACCTGCTGCGCTTCCGGTCGCTCGTGCGGCAGGCGCGCGACACCTCCGACGACGAGCGCGCGCTGGTCCTGCTGGACGACGCGCTCGCGCTGTGGCGCGGCCAGGCGCTGGCCGGGCTGGAGTCGCCGTGGCTGGACGCGCTGCGCGACACCCTGCACGCCGAGCGCGAGGCGGCCGAACTCGACCGCTACGACGCGGCCCTGCGCTGCGGCCGGCACGCGGCGGTGCTGCCGGACCTGCGCGCGGCGACCGCCGACCGCCCGCTCGACGAGCGCCTCGCCGCGCGGCTGATGCTGGCCCTGCACCGCAGCGGGGGCTCGTCCGAGGCGCTGCGGCACTACGAGCACGTGCGGCGCCACCTCGCCGAGGAGCTGGGGGCCGACCCCGGAGCGCCGCTGCGCGAGCTGCACCAGGGCATCCTCCAGGCGGACCCGACCCTCGTCGCCGCCGAGACGCGGGCGGTGCCTCGGCAGCTGCCCGCGCGGCAGCGGTGGTTCACCGGCCGGGAGGGCGAGCTGGCCGCGCTGGACGCGGCCGAACCGGCGGGCACGGTGCTGATCACCGCGATCGGCGGCACCGGCGGGATCGGCAAGACCGCGCTGGCCGTGCAGTGGGCGCACCGGCGCGCGGACGACTTCCCGGACGGCCAGCTCTACGTCGACCTGCGCGGGTTCGACCCGTCCGGCGAACCGCTGGCGCCGACGGTGGCCGTGCGCGGCTTCCTCGAAGCGCTCGGCGAGGACCCGGCGGCCGTCCCGGCCGACCTGGACGCGCAGACCGGTCGGTACCGCGGCCTGGTGTCGGGCAAGCGGCTGCTCGTGGTCCTGGACAACGCCCGCGACACCGAGCAGGTCCGCCCGCTGCTGCCGGGCAGCCCGACGTGCGCGGTGGTCGTCACCAGCCGCCTGCGCCTGCCGGGCCTGCTGACCTCGCACGGCGCCCGGTCGCTCTCGCTGGACGTGCTCGGCGACCGCGAGGCCCACGCCTTCCTCACGGCCAGGCTCGGGGCCGACCGCGTCGCCGCCGAGCCCGACGTGGTGTCCGCGCTGGTCGGGTGGTGCGGCGGCCTCCCGCTGGCGCTGGGCATCGTGGCGGCCCGCGCGGCGCTGGACCCGGACTTCCCGCTCGCGGTGCTCGCCGACGAGCTGCGCGAGTGCTCCGACCGGCTGGACGCGCTGGACGCGGGTGAGATCGGCGCGAGCCTGCGGGCGGTGTTCTCCTGGTCGGTCGACGCGCTGCGCCCCGAGGCGGCCGAGGTGTTCGCCCTGCTGGGCCTCTCGCCGTCATCCGACATCGGTCTGCCCGCCACCGCCGCGCTCACGGGGCTGCCCACCGGCCGGGCGCGGCTCCTGCTGCGGGACCTGGAGAACGCGCACCTCGTGCAGCAGCACGTGCCGGGCCGCTACCGGACGCACGACCTGGTCGGCCTGTACGCCGCCGACCTCGCCCCGCGGGCCGGGCGCGGGGCCGCGCTGCGCAGGCTGGTCGGGTTCCACGTCGGCACCGCGCGGGCGGCGGCGCTGGTGCTGGAGCCGCACAAGCCCCTGCCCGAGGCGGAGCGGGTCGAGGGCTGCCGCCCGCTGGCGTTCGAGGACGGCGCCGCGGCGATGCGGTGGTTCGACACCGAGCACGAGGGTCTGCTGGCGGTGCAGCGGCTCGCCGCCGAGCACGGGTGGCACGAGGACGCCTGGACGCTGGCCAGGACGATGAACAACTACCACCTGCGGCGCGGGCGCTCGGCGGACGACGTGGCGGCGTGGCGGGTGGGGCTCGCCTCGGCCGAGCGGATGGGCGACGCCTCCAAGCAGGCCACCGCGCACCTGTGCCTCGGGGTGGACCTCGTCGAGGTGTCGGCCTCCGAGCAGGGGCACGAGCACCTGCGGCGCTGCCTGGAACTCCTGCGGGAGGGCGACGACCCCGGCCCCCTCGCGAGCGCGCACCGGGCGAACGCGTGGGCGCTGGAGTTCGAGGGCGACTTCGAGGGCGCGCTGGCCCACTCGCTGAGCGCGCTGGAGGGGTTCCGCGCGACCGGTTCCCGGACGCGGGTCGCCGAGTCGCTCAACGAGGTCGGCTGGCGCTACGCGTGCCTCGGGCGGTACGCCGAGGCGCGGCAGTTCTGCGCGGAGGGCATGGCGCTCAACCGCGAACTGGGGCACCGGGAGGGCGTGGCCGCCACGCTGGACAGCCTCGCCCACATCGCCCACCACGACGGCAGGCAGGCCGACGCGGTCGCGCACTACCACGAGGCGCTGGCCCTGTACCGGGAGCTGGACTACAGCACCGAGGAGGCCACCGTCCTGCACCACCTCGGCGACGTGCACGCCGTGACGGGCGAGGACGGCCTGGCGCGGGAGATGTGGGCGAAGGCCCTGGCGCTGTACGAGGTCCAGGGCCGCACCGCCGACGTGGAGGCCGTGTCGGAGCGGTTGCGGGCCTAGCACCCCGGCTCGGGACGGCGGTGTCCCGAGCCGGGCACCGGTCACCCGGCGAACGCCGTGATCGCGGGCAGCGCCGTGCCGGACCAGTCGAACAGGGCCTGGTTGTCCCACCCGTCACCGGAGTTCGGGTTGTCGGGGTCCCAGCCGTTGCCGGGCACGGCGGTCCAGGTCGGCTCCCAGTAGACGACGCCGAGCCCCCTCGGCACGGCCCGCACGACGGCGAGCACGTCGCGGAAGTTCGCGAGCTGCCCCTCCGAGGTGGCGGGGTAGCCGGGGACCAGCAGGGACGGGTCGCTGAAGGCGTTCCGCTCGAAGTCGGCGTCGGCCATGGTGAACGGGTAGGCGGTCTCGGCCACCAGCACGTCCCTGCCGTAGCGGGCGGTCACGTCGAACAGCGTCCGCTGGAGCTCGCCGAGCGTGCCGTGCCAGTAGCCGTAGTAGGACAGGGCGATGACGTCGAACGGCACGCCCCTGGACACGGCGTTGTCGAACCACCACCGCACGTCCGCGCCGCGGGCGCCGTTGGCGACGTGCAGCACGACCCTGGTCGACGGCGACACGGCCTTCACCGCGCCGGCACCGCTGGTGAGCAGCCGGGCGAGCTGGTCCCAGTTGTCGATCGACCCCTCGGGCCACAGCATCCCCGAGTTGGTCTCGTTGCCGACCTGCGCCATGTCCGCCGTCGTCCCCTGCGCCTTCAAGGCGTTCAGCACGTCGAAGGTGTGGTCGTAGACGGCCTTCGACAGCCCGGCGACGTCGTAGGACGCCCACGCGGCGGGCTTGTGCTGCTTGCCGGGGTCGGCCCAGGTGTCGGAGTAGTGGAAGTCGATCAGCAGCCCGAGGCCGAGCGCCTTGACCCGCCTGGCCATCGCGAGCACGTCGTCCCTGTCGTTGTAGCCGTCCGCCGGGTTCACCCACACCTTGAGCCGGACGTAGGTGGCGCCGTTGGCCTTCAGGATCGCCAGGGCGTCCTGCCGCGCGCCCGACGCGGTGCGGTAGACGGCGCCGTGGTCCTCGCCCTTCTTCAGGCTCGACACGTCGCCGCCGCGGATCGCGAGCGACGCGCGCCCGGCGGTGAAGCGGACGTCGTCGAAGTTCGCCCACGTCCCGGCCTTCCCCCTCGACACCAGGGCGATCGTGCAGCGGCCGGTGGTGACCTGTGCGGACACCACGAGGTCGATCCACAGCGCGCCCGCGCTGATCGGCAGGGACGCGCGCTGCTCGGCGCCGCCGCAGTCCCGCAGGGCGATGTGGGACGTGCCGCCGGAGCGCACCCACACCCGCAGCGTGTGCCAGCCGTTCGACACGCCCGTCAGGGTCTGGCGGGTCTCGACCTCGTAGGCCGAGGCAGAGTAGTGGGACAGCCGGTAGGAGCCCGAGCGGCCACCGGCCTCGGTGAACGACGCGCCGAGCGTGCCGCCGGTCGTCCACCCGGCGGGGGTGGCCGTGCCCCCGTCGGCCTCGAACCCCGCGTTGGTCGGGGTCGCGGCGGCGCTCGCGGTGGCGGGTGACAGGCCCGTCGCCAACACCAGCGCCGTGACCACGGCGAGCAGTCGTCGTGGTGAGTTCATGGTCGTCCCTCCTGAACCTCAGGTCACGCGCACCACGGCCACACCGCCGGGTGCGACGAGCAGGTCCGGGCCGCAGGTCCGCCCGGAGAGCAGTTCCGTGCCGCGGGCGTCGACGCGCACCGCGTGGTCGTTGTGGTTGACGACGAACAGGTACTCGGCGTCGGCGCCCGCGCGCCGGACGACCTCCACGTCGGCCGGCAGGTCCACGCGCGGGTCGATCCCCGCGTCCACGCACGCGTCGTGCAGGACCGGGCCCAGCGCGGCGGTGTCCATCCTCGTCGAGACGTACCAGGCGATCCCGGCGCCGAACCGGTGGCGCGTGACGGCCGGACCGCCCGCGCTCGGTCCGTCGACGTACCGGACGACGGACTCCGCGCCGGTGAGCAGCACCTCCTCCGCCCACGTGTCGGCGTGCGCTCCGCCGTCGAGCAGCACCCGCTCCCCCGCGCGCAGCGGCAGGACCTCCTCCACCTCCACGCCGAGCACCTCGCGCAGCGCGCCGGGAAAGGGGCCGGGGTGGACGGTGTCGTTGGCGTCGACGATGCCGGAGAAGTACGACACCACCAGGGTTCCGCCGCCGCGCACGTACTCGGTCAGCACCGCGGCGGCGGCCGGGGTCGTGAGGTACAGCGAGGGCACGACGACGAGCGGGTAGCCGTCGAGACCGGTCCCCGGCCGGACGAAGTCGACGGTGAGGTGGGCGTCCCAGAGCAGTTCGTAGAACGCGCCGACGCGGTCGCGGTAGTCCAGTTCGGACGACGGCCGCCAGTCGAGTTCCAGCGCCCACCACGACTCCCAGTCCCACAGCACCGCCACGTCGGCGAGCACCAGGCTGCCGCGCAGCTCCTCCAGCCCGGCGAGGTGGCCGCCGAGCCGGACGACGTCGTGCCACACCCGGCTGCGGGTGCCCGAGTGGGGCAGCATGGCCGAGTGGAACTTCTCCGCGCCGAAGCGGGAAGCGCGCCACTGGAAGAACATCACCGCGTCGGCTCCCCTGGCGACGTGGGTGACGCTGTTGCGCACCATCTCCCCCGGCCGCTTGGCGACGTTGCGCGGCTGCCAGTTCACCGCGCTGGTGGAGTGCTCCATGAGCATCCACGGCCGCCCGCCCGCCACCGAGCGGGTGAGGTCGGCCGACATCGCCAGGTCGACGTGGTTCCGGTCGGCCTCGGCGGTCAGGTAGTGGTCGTTGGCCACCACGTCGACCTCGGACGCCCAGCGCCAGTAGTCGATGGACTTGCAGTTGGTGGTCATGAAGTTGGTGGTGACGGGGACACCGGGCGACCGCTCGTGCAGGACGTCGCGCTCGGCGCGGAAGCAGTCCAGCAGCTCGTCGGAGCAGAAGCGCAGGAAGTCCAGCCGCTGCGCGGGGTTCACCGTCGTGCCGCTGGTGCGCGGCGGCTCGACCTCCTCCCACTCGCCGTAGCGCTGGCCCCAGAAGGTGGTGCCCCACGCGGAGTTCAGCGTCGCGAGGTCGCCGTGCCGCCGCCGCAGCCACCGGCGGAACGCGGCGGCCGACTCCGGGCAGTAGCAGGAGCCCACGGGGGCGCCGTACTCGTTGTGCACGTGCCACATCGCCAGCGCGGGGTGCTCGGCGTACCGCTCGGCCAGTGCCGTGGTGATGCCCAGCGCCGCGGCCCGGTAGGCGGGCGCGCTCGGGCAGAACGTCGCCCGTGAGCCGAGTTCGAGCACGACGCCGTTGTGGTCGACCGGCCGGACGTCGGGGTGCGCGCGGTAGAGCCACGCGGGTGGCGCGACCGTCGGGGTCGCCAGGTTCGCCCCGATCCCCGCGCCGTTCAGCAGGTCGAGCAGGCGGTCGAGCCAGCCGAAGTCGTGCTCGCCGGGCCGGGGTTCGAGCAGCGCCCAGGAGTGGATGCCGACGCTGACCAGGTTGACCCCGGCCCGCCGCATCAGCTCGACGTCCTCCAGCCACACGTGCTCGGGCCACTGCTCGGGGTTGTAGTCGCCGCCGAACACCATCCCGTCGATCCCGACGGGCGTCGGCGGGGCGTCCGCCCGGAGGCCCGGCACGGCCCGCCCTCGCACCACACTGCCCATGAAATCTCCAGGTTTTGGGAACGTTCACAGTTGGTTTACCAGGCTACTTCCCTGTTGCAGAGCCGCGTCAAGCGGTTGACAGGACGCACCTGGGCGCAACTACTGTGCACGTTCACAGCGCTCGTCCTCGCCGGTGCAGTCGCTGGCGACGCTGACCCGACCGGAGACCCCATGCGACTCGACATCGCCAGGAAGGCCGTGGCGGCAGGCCTCGGCCTCGCCCTGCTGGCAGGCTGCGGGAGCAGCGGAGGCCAGGACCCCGAAGGTCCCACCGAGCTGAGCTTCTGGGCCTGGGCGCCCAACATCGAGAAGGTCGTCGACCGGTGGAACGCCTCCCACCCCGACCGCAAGGTCGTGATGAGCAAGCAGGCCCAGGGCGACGACCTGGTCACCAAGCTGCTCACCAGCGCCAAGGCGGGCAGCGGGCCGGACCTGGCGCAGGTCGAGTTCCAGGCGCTGCCCACGCTCGTGAGCAACGACGTGCTGGCCGACGTCTCCGCCGACGCGGCGGCGGTGGAGGGCGAGTTCCCCGAGGGCGTGTGGCAGCAGGTCACGCTGGGGGGCGACGGCGTGTACGCGATCCCGCAGGACTCCGGGCCGATGATGTTCTACTACCGCGCCGACCTGTTCCAGCAGTACGGCCTGACCGTCCCCACGACCTGGGACGAGTACGCGCGGACGGCCAGGACCCTGCGGTCCAGGGCACCCGACAGGTTCCTCGGCACGTTCTCCTCCAACGACCCCGGCTGGTTCGCGGGCCTCGCGCAGCAGGCGGGCGGCTCGTGGTGGAGCATCGACGGCGACACCTGGAGGGTCTCGATCGACGACGCGGCCACGAGGAAGGTCGCCGCGTACTGGAGCGGCCTGGTCGCCGAGGGCGCGGTCGACAAGACCCCGATGTACACGCCGGAGTGGAACAAGGCCCTCAACGACGGCACCCAGATCGGCTGGGTCAGCGCCGTGTGGGCGCCCGGCGTGCTCGCGGGCAACGCGGGGGGCACCCTCGGCCGGTGGGCCATGGCTCCCCTGCCGCAGTGGGACGCCGCGTCGCCGCGCACCGGCAACTGGGGCGGGTCGACCACGGCGGTGATGTCGGCGTCGACGAAGCGGAAGGCCGCCGCGGAGTTCGCGATCTGGCTCAACACCGACCCGGAGGCGGTCGCCGCGCTGGTGACCGACAGCGGGGTCTACCCCGCGGCGACCAAGGCCCAGACCGGGTCGGCGCTGGAGCAGCCACCCGCGTTCTTCCCGGCGCAGGAGGACTTCTACCCCACCGCCCAGAAGATCGCCTCGACCGCCGCGAGCTTCACCTGGGGACCGAACGTCAACGTCGCCTACACCGCGTACAAGAACGCCTTCGGCGCCGCGATCACCGCCGGGACCGACCTGGTGCCCGCGCTCTCGGAGGTGCAGCGGGCGACGATCGACGACATGCGGGCCAGCGGGTTCAAGGTCGGCTGACCGGTGCCCTCCACGACGTCCCGCCGACGGCGGGCGGGAGCGGCGACGCCCTACCTGTTCGTCGCCCCCGCGGTGGTCCTGTTCCTGCTGGTGCTCGCGCTCCCCATCGCGTACACCGTCTACCTGAGCCTGTTCCGGACCGAGGTGAGCGGGCTCGGGCTCGGCAGGGGCAGCCGCAGGGAGGTCTTCGCCGGGCTCGGCAACTACGCGCGCACCCTCACCGACTCGGAGATGGGGGCGGGCGCGCTGCGCGTGCTCGGGTACGGCGCGCTGCTCGTGCCGACGATGCTGCTGCTGGCGCTGGTGTTCGCGCTGCTGCTGGACGAGGACCGCGTACGGGCGCGCGGCTTCTCCCGCATCGCGATCTTCCTGCCGTACGCGGTCCCCGGCGTGATCGCGACGCTGCTGTGGGGGTTCCTGTACCTGCCGTCCACGAGCCCGTTCGCGCAACTGCTGGACGAGCTGTCGCTGCCGGAGGTGGACCTGCTGTCGCCGACGGGGATCTACTTCGCGCTGGCCAACATCGCCGTGTGGGGAGGCGTGGGCTACAACACGATCGTCCTCCACACGGCGCTGCGGTCGATCCCGCGCGACCTCTACGAGGCGGCGCGGATCGACGGCTGCTCGGCGTGGCAGGTCGCGCTGCGGATCAAGGTCCCGCTCGTCGCGCCCGCGCTCGTGCTGACGACGCTGTTCTCCGTCGTCGCGACGCTCCAGGTGTTCGCGGAGCCGACCACGTTGGCGCCGCTGACCAACTCGCTGTCGCGCACGTGGAGCCCGCTGATGAAGGTCTACCAGGACGCGTTCGCCCGCGGCGACGTCCACTCCGCCGCGGCGGCCTCCGTGGTCATCGCCGCGGTGATGTTCGTGCTGTCCTCCGGTCTGCTGCGGATCACCCGGTCGCGGGCGTTCGGCGGTGAGCGGTGAGGCGCGCGCTCGGCGCGCTGCCCACGCTCGTGCTGCTGGTCGGCGCCGCCTACTGCCTCCTGCCGGTCGCGTGGGTCGTGGTGGCCTCGACCAAGAGCGGCGGCGAGCTGTTCTCCACGTCCACGTTCTCGCCGGGCACGGCCGCCCTGGCCAACCTGGGCGACCTGTCGTCCTACCGGGACGGTCTGTTCTGGCGCTGGATGGCGAACTCCGCGCTCTACGCGGGCGTCGGCGCGCTGCTGTCGGCCGCGCTGTCCGGGCTCACCGGGTACGCGCTGGCGAAGTTCGCCTTCCGCGGACGCTCGCTGGTGTTCAACGCCCTGATCGCCGGGGTGCTGGTCCCGTCGGTCGTGCTGGCCGTCCCCCAGTACCTGCTGATCTCCGAGGTCGGGCTGGCCGACACCCACCTGTCGGTGCTGGTGCCCAGCGTGCTCAGCCCGTACGGGATCTACCTGGCCCGGATCTACGCGGCGGCGGCCGTGCCGGACGACGTCGTGGAGGCCGCCCGCACCGACGGGGCGGGCGAGGGCCGGATCCTGTGGTCGGTCGCGGCGCCGATGATGGTGCCCGGACTGGTCACCGTGTTCCTGTTCCAGTTCGTCGCGATCTGGAACAACTTCCTGCTGCCGTTCATCATGCTCGGCGACGACGGGAAGTTCCCGGTGACGCTCGGGCTGTACACGATGCTCAACCAGGGCAACACCACGCCCGCCCTCTACACCCTCGCCATCGTCGGCTCGCTCGTGTCGGTGCTGCCTCTGATCGCGCTGTTCCTCACGCTCCAGCGATACTGGCGCGTGGACCTGCTCTCCGGAGCGGTGAAGGCGTGAAGGGAAGTGGGCCATGACCGGCAGGCTGGGCAAGAGCAGGGCGCGACCCACCATCCACGACGTGGCCGCCGAGGCAGGCGTGTCCAGGGGCACGGTGTCGCGCGCGCTCAACGGTGGCCGCAACGTCAGCCCGGTGGCGCTGGAGGCCGTGCTGGCGGCGGTGCGCAAGACCGGGTACGTGGCGAACTCCGCGGCGCGCAGCCTGGTGACGCAGCGGGCGCACTCGATCGCGTTCGTCCTCACCGAACCGCAGAGCAGGCTGTTCGAGGACCCGAACTTCAGCATCCTGCTCCAGGCGTGCACGCAGGAGCTGGCCGAGCACGACCTGCCGCTGCTGCTGATGACGGCCAGCAGCGACGTCGAGCGCAAGCGCACCAGCCGGTTCCTCGCCGCGGGCCACGTCGACGGCGTGCTGCTGGTGTCGTCGCACACCGGCAACCCGCTGGTCGACGAGCTGG
The DNA here is from genome assembly GCF_057122925.1 of Umezawaea sp. Classification (NCBI taxonomy): domain Bacteria; kingdom Bacillati; phylum Actinomycetota; class Actinomycetes; order Pseudonocardiales; family Pseudonocardiaceae; genus Umezawaea; species Umezawaea sp. The sequence continues at coordinate 23,172 of NZ_DBNGPQ010000040.1, forward strand.
TCCAGTTCGACATCCCGGTCGTGACCTGCGGCAAGCCACTGGGCCACGAGGGCGTGGTCGCCTACGCCGCCGCGGACGACCGGGCGGGTGCCAGGTCGATGGTGCGCCACCTGCGGGAGCGCGGCAGGACCAGGATCGCGACGATCACCGGCCCGCTCGACACCCCCGGCGGGGTGGAGCGGCTGGCGGGCTACCGCGACGTCCTCGGCGCCGACGCCGCGCCCGCGCTGATCGCGCACGGCGACTACACCCGTGCGGGCGGCGAGGCGGCCATGGCCGAGCTGCTGGCGAAGGCGCCGGACCTCGACGCGGTGTTCGTCGCGTCCGACCTCATGGCGGCGGGCGCGCTCACCGTGCTCCAGGACGCGGGCCTGCGGGTGCCGAGGGACGTGGCGTTGGGCGGTTTCGACGACTCCGGCATCGCCTCGACGACCCGGCCCGCGCTCACGACCGTGCGGCAGCCGTTCGAGCGGATCACCCGCGAGATGGTGCGCCTGCTGCTGGACCTGGTCGCGGGCCTGCCGCCCGCCGCGGCGCTGCTGCCGACCGAGCTGGTGGTCCGCGACTCGACCTGACGGCACGCCGACCCCGCGATGCTCCCGCTCCACCCACCCGGACGCCTGCTGGAGGTGACCGACCAGCTCGTCGCCGAACCGGCGGACCTAGGGGACCAGCACGAGCTTGCCGACGACCTCGCGCGCTTCGAGCCTGCGGTGGGCGTCGGCGGCCCCGGCCAGCGGCATCGTGGTCACCACGGGGTTCACCGCCCCGCGCCCCACCAGGTCCACGAGGTGGGCCAGGTCGGTGCGGAACGCGGCGGGGTCCCTGTTCGCCCTCGCCGCGACCTGGTAGTTGACCACCTTCGGACCGGGCTCGACCTTCGCGCGCGCCAACGCCGCCACGGCGCGTGCCAGACCACCGACCTTCGACAGGTCCGCGGCGACGGCGAAGCTCATGCCGTACGACACCACCACCCCACCCCGGCCGGTGGCCCGTCGGCTGGCGGCCAGCGACGGCCCGCCGACGGCGTCGAAGGTGGCGTCCACCGGCTCCGGCACCGCGGCCTGGTCGGCGACCACCGCGACACCGCGGGCCTCCAGCACCGCGCGACGGCTCGCGGACGCGGTGCCGAACACCCGGATCCCCCGTCCCGCGGCCAGTTCGGTCAGCGCGGACCCGATTCCTCCCGCGGCCCCGAGCACCAGGATCGAGCCGCCCGTCTCGACGCGGGCCACGCGGTGCAGCATCTGCCACGCGGTCAGGTAGTTCAGGACGAGGGCGGTGACCGCGGCGGCGTCCAGACCGTCCGGAACGGGCACCGCCAACGCCGCCCTCGCCACCGCGTGGGTCGCGTACCCGCCGGTGACCGTCAACGCCGCCACCCGCTGCCCGACCGCGACCCCGTCCACCCCGTGCCCGACGGCCGAGACGCGCCCGACCACGTCGTAGCCCGGCACCACCGGCAGCGTGCCGGGGAACCGGCCCTGCCGGAGCTGGACGTCACCGAACGCCACCCCGGCGGCCTCCACCGCGATGACGACCTCGCCCGTTCCGGGCACGGGCACCGCCACCCGTTCCAGGAGGAGCGCGTCTGGGCCGCCTGGACGGCGAACAACGATCCGCGTCATCTGGTCCACCGTCGGAATACTTGACTTACTCATTGATACAGTCAAGCACATGTCGCACCGAGGTCGTCACCGGAGCCCGACCCGGCACCGCCGAGGACCCGCGTCACCCCGGATGACGACGCACCGGGCCCGCCCGCAGGTCCGGCTCCCGCCGTGGAGCGGGGTGGTGGACGCGCACGGGGACGCGGGTCGGACCTGGTCGGGGGTGTTCGGCGTCGTGGGCCGCGCGGCGGCCGGGATCGCGGAGCACCGCGTAGGCCGCCAGCACGTCGGCCAGGCGAGCGGCGTCCCCCGTGTCGTCGCCGGTGTCGGGGTGCAGGGCGCGGACCAGCACGCGGTACGCCTCGGTCACCTGCGCGGGGGTCGCGTCGCGCGGCACCCCCAGCACCCCGTACGGGTCCGGCGGTGGCGGACGGTGCCACCCCGACACGGTCAGGCGCCCTTCCGCGACGTGCCCGGCCCGGACGGGTCGGCCCCCCGGTGGACCTCCAGGTGGCTCAGCGCGGCGTAGACGTCCCGCGCCGCCCGCTGGGCGTCCTCCAGCGCGTGGCGCAGCTCGGCGAGACCGCGGCACGCGCGGGCGATCTGGTCGGCGGGAGCGCCGTCGTCGGCGAGCACCGAGTACCGGTGCGGGCCGGCGCCGATCCGCGACGCCAGCGCGGCGGCGAGGTCGCCGAGCGTCCCGAACAGGTGGATCATCTGCCAGCTCTCCCGGCTCATGACCACGGGGTCGGGTGTCCGTTCGGGGTCGAGGTGGGCGCGGATCGACCGCTCGGCGGCGCGCGTGGCGTCGGCGAGCGCCGTGGCCAGGACGCCTGCCCTGGTGCGCGTCCTGGGGTGGGACCGGTTCATCTCTGCACTCCACGCCAGTCGGTTCGTCCTGTTCTGCTCCGGGGGTCGGGGGGTCGGGGGGACGGGCCGCGGGGTGCGGCCACGACGAGGGGCGCCGCGCGGTGGCGTCACGAGACGCGGTGCGGGTGTCGTCCGCCGAGCGGACACCCGCGAAGTGGTGGGCGGTCGCCCCCTCGTCGAGCACGCGAACCTCGATGTCGGTCGGCATCACCTCCTGTTCGAACGCCTCACACCGGCGGGGGCGACCGCTCCCGCTCGCCGATCAGGTCGTCGTGGTCGTCGCTCCCCGCGGGCGCGGGCGGCTCGGCGGGTCGACGGCCGCGCGGGGGCGAGGGGCGCGGGCGCCGCCGCGGGGCGGGCGCGCCGAAGTTGGCTGACACGATCGCGGCGAACTCCTCGCGGACCCAGGCGGGTTCGGCGGACAGGACGTCGGCGAACCCGCCCCGGACCGAGCGCTCGTCGCGACGGGCAGTGGTGTGCGAGCTGTCGCCTTCCACGTCAACCTCCCGTGGCACGGGCGGGAACCCCGTCGAACGGCCCTCCGCCGCGCGGGCGGAGGGACCCGTTCGCCGTCGGGGATCAGGCGTTGATCTGCTTGGCGTCCTCGCGCTCGGCCGCGCCCGCGATGGCGATCTTGCGGGGCTTCGCCCTCTCCAGCACCGGGATGCGCAGCGTGAGCACGCCCGCCTCGTAGTTCGCCGTGATGCGATCGGTGTCGAGGGTGTCGCCGAGGAACAGCTGGCGGGAGAACACGCCCAGCGGACGTTCGGCGACCTGCATCTCGACGTCGTCGCCGTGAGCGGTCGGACGCCGCTCGGCCTTGATCGTCAGGACGTTCCGCTCGACGTCCAGGTCGATGGCGTCGGGCGACACACCCGGCAGGTCGAACGCCACGACGAACTCGTCGCCGTCGCGGTAGGCGTCCAGCGGCATCGTCGCGGGCCGCGACCACGTGCCCGGCCTGCCGAACACCTGCTGCGCCAGCCGGTCCAGCTCCCGGAACGGGTCAGTGCGCATCAACATCCGGCACCTCCTCGAATGTCTGTCGTCTGCTGTCAACGCGCACGTACTTTCTACCATGTCGTCCGAACGATGACAACAGCAATGTCATCGTTCGGACGACATTTTTTTGGGAGCGCCGGGAGACCGCGGCTCAGGCCGACCCGAACCCCCGGCGGAGCGGACGCGCGGGCGGGAGGTCCTCCTCCTCGGGGTCCGCGAGCCGGTCGTACGCGGCGAGCCACCCCGTGGCGCGGTAGTCGCCGCGGCGGGTGAACACCGCGACCCCGGCGTCGGCGTCGGACTCCGGGTCGCGCGGGTTGTCGACGTCCGTGGTCGCCTTCGTCACCACGGCGGGCCCCCTGACCCTGCCCCGCCAGGCGATGGCGACCGCGCCCGCGATCCCGGACACCACCGCCCCGGTCTCCCCCTCGACGATCCGCGCGCCCGTGACGCGGTCGCGCAGCAGCGCCGTGTACCCGGCCTGGTCGAGTTCGCAGCCGGTCGGCGGCACACCGGGGTTCCAGTCCGGCGCGCGCAGCCCGGACCCCACCGCCGACCGCCACATCACCGGGACGACGTCCTTCGCGCGGGCACGGGTGGCCATCTGCTCGCACAGCCACAGCAGCCGTCCGGCGCCGCGCCGGGGCACCAGGTGCCGCCACCGGACCCGCTGGTCCAGGTCGGCGGCGACGATCGCGATCCACGGGTGCACCGTGCCCAGCACGCCCTGGGCCGCCAGCCACGCCAGGTAGCGCGGCGCCTGTTCCATCACCGGGTAGATCGTGGCCAGCGGGATGCCCGCCACGACCCGGCGCGGCGCGCGGAACAGGTGCGGTGAGCGGGCGGTGACCAGCAGCGCGGCCCACGCGAGGTCGCCCGGCGCGGTCGACGCGGAGGACCCCAGGCCCTTGATGGACGTGGTGTGGGTGATCCGGGAGGTCCGGCCGCCCGCCTTGATGGCGGTCGCGACGGCCGGGCGCACCGCCTCGGCGACCGGCACCCCGGCCAGTTCCGGCACGGCCACCGCCAGCACCAGGCTCAGCGCCTCCTCGGCGGAGTCCGGGTCGCTCGGCACCGGCAGCAGGCCGAGCGTGCGGCGCAGCCGCTGGCCCGTGTAGGTCGAGACCATCATCCGGGCGGTCATCCGCCCGAGTTCGGTGGTGGCCAGCACGAGGTCGTCGCCGCGCCGGACCCCGGTGAGGTACCCCTCCTCGACCAGGAAGTCCACCGCCGCCTGCACCGGTTCCAGGTCGTCGTCACCCTGCGCGTGGGCGAGGGTTTCCACCCACCACGCCTGCGCGTCGGCCAGCGTGGTGATGCGGGCCTGGAGGACCTCGGCGAGCACGTGGTCGGCGAGGCTGTCGTAGATCCGCGAGTACACCGAGTACCCGGCGACCAGTCGGGTCTGCCACGCCGCCCGTTCGGTCTCCTCGGTCAGCAGGTACGACCAGCCCTGCGTCTCCCCCGCGCCGATGCGGCCCGCGCGGCCGAACATCTGCTGCACGGTCGAGGTGTCCATCGGCTCGCCGCCGATCTTGGTGTCCCGCACGACCACCGCCCGCGCGGGCAGGTTGACGCCCGCGGCGACGGTGGAGGTCGCCACGAGCACGTCCGCCTCCCGCGCCCGGAACGCGCGCTCGGCGGCGTGCTTGTGCTCGTAGTCGGCGTAGTGCATCCGCACCCCGACCGACGCGCACACCTCCGTCAGCGCCTCGACGTCGTCGGCGGCGGCCGTGTGCACCGGGGCGCCGCGGGAGGCGGCGACCGCCATCGCGGTCGACCGGACGTTGCGCTTGGACCCGCAGAACACCAGCACGCTGCCCGATTCGGCGGTGTGCCGCTCGGTCAGCTCCACCACGGCCTGCTCGCGCATCCGGCCGCCGGCGGTGAAGCTCGTGCTCGCGGGGATCACCGGTAGCTGCCACGTCACCCGCGACGGCCGCCACGCCGTCGTCACCAGCGTGGCCTGCAACCACTCGGCGACCTCGGCGGCGTTCGACACGGTCGCGGACAGGCCCACGATCCGCACCGGCGACTCCGCGCCCCGCACCCGCGCCAGCAGCGCCTCCAGCAGCGCGCCGCGGCCGGGGCTGCCGAGCAGGTGGATCTCGTCGACCACCAGGCACCCGACCTCACCGAGCGCGGCCTGCAACGACCCGGTCCGGCAGATCGCCTCGAACTTCTCCGTGGTGGCCACCCACAGGTCGGCCTCGCGAACCTTCTCCACGTCGACCGCGTACTCGCCGGACAGCCTTTCGACGCGCAACCCGTTGCGGCGCCACGCTTCCAGCTCGGTGTTCAGCTCGTCGGTCAGCGACCGCTGCGGCACCAGCCACGCGGCCTTGCGCCCGTCCTGGAGGATCGACCGCAGCGCGGCGAGCTTCCCGATCGTGGTCTTGCCCGCCCCCGTCGGCGCGGCGACCAGCAGGTGCTCGTCGGTGTCCAGGATGTGCGGCGCCGCCTGGCTCTGCGCCGGGTTGAGCAGCGGGAAGGACAGGAACGGCAACCACTCCGCGGGCACGAGGTGCTCCGCGGGCATCGAGTCGGGCACGGTCGCGGGGTCGACCGGCTCGTGCAGGTCCCACAGCACCTCGAACGCCAGCAGCGCCGCGAGCGCCCCGTCACCGCCGACCGGGTCGCACCGGTCCGGCACGAGCCCGCCCACCTCGGACAGCCACGCCGAGGCCACGACCGGCGCGAGCCCGCCGGTCGGCCCGACCGAGGAGACCAGTTCCTCCTCGATCCAGTGCGGCACCGACCGGAACGCCACCTCGGCCTGCTTCAACCGCTCCCGCAGGCGATCGAACCGGGGGTGCTCGGGCAGCACCACGCGGACGTCGGCGGTCGGCGGCAGCTCCGGCAGCTCCAGGTGCGGGTCGACGGTCTTGCGCCACCAGACCAGCCGGTGCTCGGTCGACTCCACCAGCGCGGGCGGCAGGACCGGGATGGACGCGGCGGGCGCGGCGGCGACCGCGGTCGAGCCGGTGAGGATCGACCGGATCCGCGCGGCCATGACGGTGGTCGACACCCGCCGCCGCGCGGGGGTGGGCGCTTCCCCAAGGGGCGCAACGGGTTCCGGCTCGACAGGCTCCGACTCGACGGGCTCCGGGGTCGACCGGGGAGGGACCGCGGGGCCGGACTCCCGCCGTGCGGGAGGCGCGCCCTCGGCGTCATCGGGTGCAGGCCGAGCCGCGGCACGCTCCCCTGGAGCGGGCCGCACACCAGGCTCCGGCCCGGCCGCGGCGCGCTCCCCAGCCACGGGCGGCACACCAGGCTCCGGCCGAGCCGCGGCGCGCGTGCGGGGAGCGGGTCGCACGTCCTGGCCGCCGGACTCCGGCTGAGCCGCGGGAGGCGTCGCGCTGTCGGGACCCGACCGGCGCCGTGCCGGGGGTGCGCTCCCGACCGGCGGGGACGGACGGTGTTCGCGGGGCTCGGGACGTTCGAGCGCCGCGAGCTGGGCCTCCTCGCGCAGCCTGCGGGCCACCGACTCCGGCCGCAGTTCCCCGAGCACCGCCCGCTGCGAGAGCTGCAACTCCCGCACCGTGAACGAGGCCGGGCAGGCGGGGCACACGACCGCGGCCTGGAGCTGCTGCCGCCCCTTGTGCGGGTGCGCCCGGTACATGCCGTGCAGCTGCCCGCCGCACCTCGGGCACGTGCGCTCGATCGGCATCGGCGAGTGCTGCCACCCCGGCTCCGCGTAGCGGGCCGTCGCGGGTTCCGGCCGCACACCCCACCGCGCGTGGGCGACGCCGGCGACCGACGTGTCGTTCGACGCCTGGCTCACCTGTCCCCTTCCGCCGCGGCAGCTCGATGCTATGCCAACCGGGCTACCGGGGCCGGGGGCCCGTTCGCTCGTCGAGCGGTTCACGGACCGCGTCGGGGTGGCCCGCGTGACGCGCGGTCTCCTTGACCGCGCGCGGGGCGATCCGGCGCACGGCGGTGATCTCCTCGCCGAGCGGGGACGGGTGGCCGCCCACCGGACGCGGCGACAGCGGCGTGGCGGTGGGGGCGGCGTTCGACCGGCCGCGCTGGTCCCGGAAGGCGAGGACCTCCGACGGTGGTCGGGTGGTGCGCGGCGGGGTGTTCTCGCCCCTCCCCGGCAGGGGTGCCGCGGAGCCGGTGAGAACCTCCTGGAACCAGTGCCGCCCGGCGTGGCCGAGGTGGTCGACCGGACCGAGCGGCGTCCAGCCGGGGGGCGGCACGGCCGTGGTCAGCGCCTCCTCGTCGAGGCCGTCCGCGATCGCGGGCACACCGGCGCGCCGCGCCTCCAGGAACAGCGGCAACGCCGCCTTCTCCCCGTCCTCCACCCGATCCACGCTCCCTCGGTCGCCGAGGGAGCGGACGCTAACAGGGGGGTCCGACAAGAATCGGTTCCCGGTGACGACGACCTCCCAGTCGCCCGTGACCCGACCCTGGTCCTGGGCCACGGCGCGGTGCACGCGGCCGTCGCCCTGCTGGCCGACCTCCCGCGCCGGGACGCCGGTCGGCGCGCCGTCACCGCCGGGGCGGGCCGGCCACGCGGACGGCGAGCGCGTCGAGCACGAGGTCGAGGCCGAAGCGGTACTCGGCCTCGTGGTGGCAGACGGCCAGGTGGCGGGCGGACTCGGTGACGCGGGGCAGTCCGGTCGCCACCAGCGCGGCCTCGCGGGTCTCGTCCGGCGGCCCCGACCCGATCTCGCGGAGCAGCGTGCCGATGACGTAGGCGAGCAGGGTGCGCGACGCGTGGACGGCCTGCTCGGGGTCGAACCCGGCCCTGGCCAGCACGTCCAGGGCGGCCTCGGTCACCGGGACGGCCGGGTACCCGAGCTGGCGGGCCAGGCTCAGCGTCGCCGTGCGCGGGTGGGCCAGGGCCGCCGCGCGGAAGGCGTCGGCCAGCGCGCGGGCGTCGGCGCGCCAGTCCTCCGTGGACGGCGGCAGCGCGAGGTCGGCGAAGACGACCTCGGCGATGGCGTCGAGCACGTCGTCCTTGTTGGCCACGTGGTTGTAGAGCGACATGGCCTCGACGCCGAGTTCCGCGGCGAGCTTGCGCATGCTCAGCGCGTCGACCCCGTGCCGCTCCACCAGCGCCAACGCTCCCGCGACGACCCGCTCGCGGTTCAGCGGCTCGCGTCTTCCCGTGCTCATCGGCGCATCTCCACGTTGACAAGCTTACGGCGTAAGTGGAACCCTGGTGATACTTACAGCGTAAGTCACCAAGGAGTCGACACCGTGCTCACCGACACCCTGCGCGCCACGCGGGAGAAGATCGTCCTCGACCACTTCCACGACGAGGTCGCCCAGCAGTGGGACGACGTCCTCTCGACGTTCCCCCACCCTCGCTACGAGGTGATCGCCACCGGCGCCGTGCACGACGGCGCCGAGGCGGTGCGCGGCTACTACGCCGACACCCGCACCGCGTTCCCCGACCAGCACCACGAGCTGATCCGGCTGCGGCACGGCGACGACGCCGTCATCTGCGAGTTCTACCTGCTGGGCACGCACCTCGGGCCGTTCGGCTCGATCCCGGCCACGGGGAGCACGTTCAAGGTGCGGATGACCGCGTACTTCATCTTCGAGGACGACGTGCTGGTCTGCGAGCGGATCTACTTCGACGTCCTGACGATGCTCAAGCAACTCCTGGGCGGCCTCGACTACAGGAAGCCGAAGAACTGGCTGCTCGTGGTGAAGGCCCTCCTCGGCGCGCGCAAGGAGCTCAGGTGACGCTGCCAGACGCCTCCGACCTGTCCGGGATCGGCACGCCGGTCGACACCTTCGCGGGCCTGGCCGCCGTCGGCGGCGGTTTCGGCGCGAAGCTCGCGTGGGTCCGCACCAGGGCCGACGACTTCCGCCGCGAGTTCGCCTCCAGCGGCACCCCCGACCGGATCACCACGTGCGACCTGGTCACCCTCCCCTACCCCACCAGGTTCGGCCTGTTCCGCGCCGCGCTGTCCCCCGCCCCGTTCCTGACGATCACCAACCGGATGCTGGTGATCCGCTGGACCGAGACCGACGGTCGCGTGCGGACGCTGCTGTTCGAGCCGAGCGACGTGGAACTGGGCCGCAACACCCCGTACTTCGCCGCGCTGGCCAAGAAGACGCCCTCCGTGCTGGAGCGCCTCCTGGTCACCGGCAACCCCTCCGTCGGCGACCACCTGGCCCGGCTCGGCATCCGCCCCGAGGACGTCGACTACCTGGTGTTCGACCACCTGCACACGCAGGACCTGCGCCGCTGGGTCGGCACCACCGCGGACCAGCCCGACCTCGGCGGCCCCGTGACGCCGTTCTTCCCCAACGCCAGGCTGGTCGTGCAGCGCGACGAGGTCGCCGCCATGCGCGCCCTGCACCCCCTGCAACGCCCGTGGTACCAGGCCGAGCACTTCGCCGACCTCCGCCCCGAGGCGATCCTCGCGGTCGACGGCGGGGTCCTGCTGGGGCCCGGCGTGGCCGTGGTCCCCACGCCCGGCCACGTGTTCGGCAACCAGACCCTGATGCTCAACACCGACACGGGGATCTGGGCGAGCAGCGAGAACGCCATCGCCACCGAGTGCCTCACCCCGGAGCACAGCAGGCTCCCCGGCGTGCGCCGGTGGACGCGGGACTGGCAGCAGGAGGTGGTGCTGAACGCCAACACCCTGGAGACCACCGCGGACCAGTACAACTCGCTCATCCTGGAGAAGTCCGTCGTGGACCGCTCCCAGGCGGACTCGCGCTTCCTCCAGTTCTTCCCGTCGAGCGAGCTGACCGCCCACTGGATCAGCCCCGGCACCCGCCCCACCTTCACGCACGGGGCGATCAGCCACGGCTAGCGGTGCGACACGCGACGTCGGCCGGGTCGTGGGTCCGGGTTCGGACGGTGAGTCGGGCCGCGCGGCGAACTCGGCCTGGACCCGGTTCACCAGGGATCCGCGGGTGGGCAGGAGCAGGCGCGGGGTCTCCCGGCTGATCGCCGCGGTCGAGCAGGTGCGTTCGCCACCTGGACGACGACCAGGTGGCGAACGAGGTGATGCCCCGGTCGGCGGGAGACCACCGACCCCCCGCTCGTCGAACGCGTGGATCACGCCGCACACGCGACTGTCCTCGACCCGCGTCACCGAGGTCGTGTCCCGGACCGCCCGACCCCGACCGGACATCAACACCACGACCGCCCGACGCAGCTTCACCGGGTTCTTCGCGGTCCGGCTGATCCGCGCCGGCTCCCGACCGCCCTCCACCGACAGCGGACGGACGCACGCTTCCGGACGACGAGCCACAAGCACCTCCCGAGCTGACGTGCGGGAGCAGCCCGCACGTCAGCTCGGAAGACCCGGTCACCGGTCACCCCTCCGAGACGCACCACTGGCGCGGGACCGCTCTTGACCGGTGCAGGACAGGAATCCAGCGGTCCCTGGACACGTCGCCAGGGAACGTGGTCTGATCGACACCATGGATTTACAACGTTGCAAATCCTGGCGGCGCAGCCGTCCGGCCAGGATCACCTCCCTCGCCCTGACCGCACTCCTCCTCGGCGGCGTCGCCCCGGCAGCTCCCACGGCGGGCGCCGCCCCGGCGATCCCCGACTACTCCACGGCCGAAGGCGGCAACCCGTTCGTCGACGGCTGGTACGCCGACCCCGACGTGGCCGTCTACGGCGGCAGGTACTGGGTGTACCCGACGGCCTCGCGCCCGTACTCCGAGCAGACGTACCTGGACGCCTTCTCGTCGACCGACCTGGTCCACTGGACCAAGCACCCCGACATCCTGACCACCGCGAGCGTCTCCTGGGCGAACCGGGCGGTCTGGGCTCCCGCCCCGATCGAACGGGACGGGAAGTACTTCCTGTACTTCGGCGCCAACGACATCCAGAGCAACGCCGAGTCGGGCGGCATCGGGGTGGCCGTGGCGGACAAGCCGGAGGGCCCGTACGTCGACGCGATCGGCGCTCCCCTGGTGGGACAGTTCGTCAACGGCGCGCAGCCGATCGACCAGGACGTGTTCATCGACTCCGACGGGCAGGCCTACCTGTACTACGGCGGCTGGGGCCACGCGAACGTCGCGAAGCTCAACCGCGACATGACCAGCCTCGGCACGTTCCCCGACGGGAGCACGTTCAAGGAGATCACGCCCGAGAACTACACCGAGGGCCCGCAGATGTTCAAGCGGGGCGGCAAGTACTACCTCATGTGGTCCGAGGACGGCTGGACCGGCCCGAACTACTCGGTGTCGTACGCGATCTCCGACTCCCCGCTCGGGCCGTTCGCCAAGATCGACAGGGTGCTGGCGCAGGACCCGGCCGTGGCGAAGGGCTCCGGGCACAACTCGGTGATCAACGTCCCCGGCACGGACACCTGGTACATCCTCTACCACCGCCGCCCGCTGAGCCGGTCGGGCGCGAACGACCGGCAGCTCGCCTACGACCGGATGTCGTTCAACGCCGACGGCACGATCCAGCCGGTGACGATGAAGGTGCGCGACGACTTCCGCGACGACAACGCCCTCGGCTGGGCGACCTACGGCGGGTCGTGGTCCGCGGCGGGCGGTCGGTACGCCACGACGTCCTCCTACGGCGGGAAGGCGTTGCTGGACACCAACTTCGGCAACTTCGTCCAGGACGTGGACGTCACGCCCGCGTCGGCGTCGGGTGACTCCGGGGTCGTGTTCCGGGCCACCCAGCCCGCCGTCGGCACGGACTCCTACCGCGGCTACTACGCCGGGGTGAGCGGATCGGGCCGCGTGGTGCTCGGCAAGGCCGCGAACAACTGGACGCCGCTGGCGTCGGCGGCGCTGACCGTCCGGCCCGGCACCCGCTACCACCTGCGGGTCGAAGCGGTCGGGTCGTCGATCAAGGTGTTCGTGGACGACATGACCACGCCGAAGATCAGCGTGACGGACACGACCTACACCAGCGGCGCGAACGGGGTGCGCGTGTTCGCCACGGGCGCGGCGTTCGACAACGTGGCCATCGCCAAGAGGTAGCCGCCGCGCGCCGGGACCGGTTCGGGTGAACCGGTCCCGGCGCCGGTCGAGCCGCGCTCAGCCCCGCGTGTAGCGGCCGGGGGGAACCTGGGACGGGCGTCCGACCCACCGGAGGTGGCCACGATGATCTGCTGGGACCGTCTCGGCGACGACGTCGTCATCGGCGTCCTGGAGGGCGGCGAACCCGCCGCGCTCCGCGACCTGTTCACCAGGGTGCGCGACCTCGTGGCGCCGGAGCACGCGGCCACGTCGACCGATCCCGCGCTGGCGCGGATCCTCCAGGTCCGCCGCGCCCGCGAGCACGGCGAACCCCCGCTGTGGCCGGACGACGAGGTGTTCGACACCGCGCGCACCATGCTGGACCTCGCGCTCTCCACCATCCCGGACGAGGGCGCCGTGGCCGTGCTCCCGTCGTTCAACCACGTGTTCGCGTGGCTGTGGGCGATCACGGACGTGACCGCCGCGAGCCCGCGGGACGCCCGGTGGCTGGGCGACGTCGCCAGGGCTCTGCACGCCACCGCGAGCGCCGAGCGGGCGCACCGCGTCGACCACTTCTGGTGAGACCCGCTCCCGGAGTTCAGAGACCCGGTCCGGTGACGTCCACCCCGTGCTCGGTGAAGCGGATCCGGTAGACCGCGGGCATCGGCATCGCGTGGACGAACGCGTGGTCCACCCCCGCCACCCCGAACCCGACCAGTGCCCTGGAGACGAACGTGCCGTGGCTGCCGACGACCACGGGTCCGGCCCCGGTCCGCTCCGCGAGCGACGTGAGGGCCGCCGTCGCGCGAGCGGTGAACCGGTGGAGGCTCTCCCCACCCGGCCGGGCGAACCCCGGATCGGCCCAGCTCTCGATGTAGTGGCGCACGAAGTCGGGGGTCGGTTCGAGTCCGGAGTCCCACTCCCGCAGGTCGTGCTCCGTCCGGACCGCCACGCCCACCGACCGGGCGAAGGGCTCGACCGTCTGGACGGCCCGCAGGTACGGGCTGGACGCGACGAGGCCGGGCTCGATGTCGGCGAGTTCGGTGACCAGTTCCTCGGCCTGCGCCAGGCCTGCCGCGGTCAACGGCCTGCGGTACTCGTCCGGCCCGCCGGGGCGGGGGACGCACGACCGGGCGTGCCGGACCAGGACGATGTCGACTCCCACCGCTCCAGTGTGCCAGCGCCCCCGCCGTCCGTCCGGCGGACCAGCGGTCCCCTCCACGCGGCACCGCGGAGGACGCCGACCAGCCGCGGAGATGCCGCGGTGCCGTTCGGCGACGCGCCGAAGCCCGTCGTCGACGGGACGGCGCTCGTCGGGTGCGCGTCGGCGAGCCCGGGTGGGCGGAGACGGCGGCTCGCCGCTCCCCCGGCCGTCCGCGCTCACGCCCGCAGAGCGGGGTGCGCGGAGGTCCGACCCGGAACGACCGGTGGCGAACCGGCCCCAACAGGGCTGCCCGTCACCGGTGTCCGGCGCCCGGTCAGGACGTTCACCCCCACGGAGGTTCCCCCATGCCCGCGGCAACCGCAGGCTTGTTCCGCAAGTACATACGGCCACGAGGTCCTCGTCCTCAAGGCCGACCCCGTCGCGGGCGCGGTCATGATCGCACCGCTCAGCTCGGCCGAGCCAGGGGCAGGCGAGCCCCGCGTCCAGGTGAAGACCTGGTGGAGCGACCACTGGGTGCTGCTCGGCGAGTCGGACGTGGTCGGCGCGACCGACCTGGAGAACTCCTGGACCGGCCCGGACCGGCTGGCGGGCAACCAGCTCGACGCCGTGCTGAGGGAGTACCACCGGACCGTCGTGTGACGGGCGCGCCGGGCGGCCGGCGGGCACGCCGACCGCCCGGCGCTGCGGCGTTCAGGTGACGGACGGGCACGCTGGTGCCCACTCCAGGTGGCCCGGTTCACTCGAACGTGGGTCTTCGTCGCTGCCTGGATCGTTCAACCGACTTCCGCTCCTTGCCCCGTGGAAGAACGCGGCGATACAGTCTGTTAGGAAAGTTTCCTAACTATCTCTGCCTCGTTCCGCCGCGCCAGGCTCGAAGGAGCGCCCCGTGCACCTACCACCACGCCGAACCCTGCCCAGGGTCGCGGCGGTCACCGCGACGGCCCTGGCACTGTCCTCCGCGGTCGCCACCCCGGCGAGCGCGGCCGATGTCCTGCTCTCCCAGGGAAAACCGGTCGTCACGTCCACCACGGAGAGCAGTTCGCTCGGCGGCGCCAAGGCCGTCGACGGCAGCACCACCACCCGGTGGGCGAGCGCCGTGAGCGCCGATCCCCAGTGGCTGCGCGTCGACCTCGGCCAACCGTCCACGGTGAACAGGGTGAAGCTGGACTGGGAGGCCGCCCACGCCACGAAGTACCGGCTGGAGGTCTCCGACGACGGCGTCCGCTTCACCACGATCGCGACGGTGGACGACGGGGACGGCGGCACCGACGACCTGCCCGGCCTGGCCGCGCACGGCCGGTACCTGCGCGTCGTGGGGACCACCCGCGCCACGAAGTACGGCTACTCCCTCTGGGAGGTCAAGGCGTACGGCTCGGCCGACTCGACCGGTG
>NZ_DBNGPQ010000041.1:0-130644 GCF_057122925.1 Umezawaea sp.
AGGAGCTGGACCGCACCGAGTTCACCCAGCCCGCGATCTTCGCGCTGGAAGTGGCGCTGTACCGGCTGGTGGAGTCGTGGGGCATCCGCCCCGACCACCTCGCGGGCCACTCCATCGGTGAGATCGCCGCCGCCCACGTGGCAGGCGTGCTGTCGCTGGAGGACGCGGCCACGCTGGTCAACGCCCGCGCGAAGCTGATGCAGGCCCTCCCGGCCGGGGGCGCGATGATCGCGTTGCAGGCCACCGAGGACGAGGTTCTCCCTCACCTGACCGAGCGGGTGTCGATCGCGGCGGTCAACGGGCCGACCTCGATCGTCATCGCCGGTGATGACGACGCCGCTCTGGCGGTCGCGGGTCGCTTCGCGGACCGCAAGTCCAAGCGGCTGGCCGTGTCGCACGCGTTCCACTCGCCGCTGATGGACCCGATGCTGGAGGAGTTCCGGTCCGTCGTCTCGGGGTTGACGTTCCACGACCCGGAGATCGGCCTGCTGGGCGAGGTGACCGACCCGGAGCACTGGGTCCGCCACGTCCGCGACGCCGTCCGGTTCTCCGACGCCGTGAAGTCCCTGGAAGCGCGGGGCGTGCGGACGTTCCTGGAGCTGGGCCCGGACGGCGTGCTGACCGCGACGGGTCAGGACAGCGTCGTCGAGGCCGCGCTGGTCGCGTCGCTGCGCAAGGACCGCGACGAGGTCCGGTCGCTGGTCACCGCCGTCGCCGCGCTGCACGCGCGAGGCGTGGCGGTCGACTGGACCGCGTTCTTCGCCGGGGCCAGGACGGTGGACCTGCCCACCTACGCGTTCCAGCGCGAGCGCTACTGGCTGGAGTCGCCCGCGGGCGCCGACGACGGCACCGCCGTCGGTCTCGGCCTCGGTGCGGGCAACCACCCGCTGCTCGGCGCCGAGGTGTCGCTGCCCGAGTCCGACGCCCTGGTGTTCAGCGGCCGGATCGCGCTGGGCACCCACCCGTGGCTCGCGGACCACGCCGTCTCCGGCACGGTCCTGCTGCCCGGCACGGCGTTCGTGGAGATGGCGCTCCAGGCAGGCGCGCAGGCCGACTGCGACCTGCTGGAAGAGCTGACGCTCGAAGCCCCGCTGGTGCTCCCCGAGCACGGCGGCGTGGCGCTGCGGGTCATGGTCGGCGAGGAGGAGGCCGGGCGGCGCACGCTGACGGTGTTCTCCCGCGCCGACGTCGACGGCCCGTGGACCCGGCACGCCACCGGGGCGCTGGGCAAGTCCACCGACGCCGTCACGGGCGACCTGGCCGCGTGGCCTCCGGCCGACGCCGAGTCCGTCGCCGTGGAGGACCTGTACGAGGACTTCGCCGCGCTGGGCCTGGAGTACGGGCCGGTGTTCCAGGGGCTCAAGTCGGCGTGGCGCAGTGGTTCCGAGGTGTTCGCCGAGGTGTCGCTCGACGCCGACACCACCGCGTTCGGGATCCACCCGGCGCTGCTCGACGCCGCGTTGCACGCGATCCGGTTCGGCGACTTCCTCGCCGAGGGCGGGGGTACGCGGCTGCCCTTCTCGTTCGCCGGTGTCCGGCTGCACGCGGTCGGCGCGGGGGAGCTGCGGGTCCGGATGACCGGCGCGGGCACCGACGCGGTGTCGCTGCTGGTCGCCGACACCACCGGTGCCCCGGTCGCCTCCGTCGACTCGCTGGTGCTGCGGCCGGTCGCCGTGGCCCCGAAGGCCACCGACTCCCTGTTCCACGTCGAGTGGGTGCCGGTCACGACGGCCGCCACCACCGGTGACGTCGTGGTGGTCGAGGTGTCCGGTGGGGTGTCGGAGGCCGTGCACGCCGCGCTGGCGACGGTGCGCGAGCACGCCGAGTCCGACGCCGTGGTGGCGTTCGTGACCCGCGGCGCGGTCGCGGTCCGGCCCGGTGACGACGTGACCGACCTGGCCGGAGCCGCCGTGCGCGGCCTGGTCCGCTCGGCGCAGGCCGAGCACCCCGGTCGGTTCGTGCTGGTGGACCTGGAGGACGGGGCACCGGTCGTCGCGGTGGCCGACGAGCCGGAGATCGCGGTCCGCGGCGGCGAGGTGTTCGCGCCCCGGTTGACCCGGACCGTGTCCGATGTGGATGGAGGCGGTGCTTTCAGCACCGGCAAGGTGTTGATCACCGGTGCGTCCGGTGGGCTCGGGTCGCTGTTCGCCCGGCACCTCGTGGTCGAGCACGGCGTGCGCGACCTGCTGCTGGCCAGCAGGCGCGGCTCGAACGCCCCCGGTGCTCTCGAACTGGCGGCGGAGCTGGCCGAACTCGGTGCCGCGGTGGACTTCGCGGCCTGCGACGTCGCCGACCGCGACGCCGTGGCCGCGCTGCTGGCCGCGCACGACGTGAAGGCGATCGTGCACACGGCCGGTGTGCTGGACGACTCGACGATCGGGAAGATGACCGCCGAGCAGGTCGACAACGTCCTGCGCCCCAAGGTGGACGCGGTCGCGACCCTGCACGAGCTGGCGGGCGACCTGGACGCGTTCGTGGTGTTCTCGTCGGCCGCGGGCACGTTCGGCACGCCCGGCCAGGGCAACTACGCGGCGGCCAACGCCTACCTGGACGCCCTGGTGCGGCAGCGGAGGGCCCGTGGACTGGCCGGTCTGTCGCTCGCCTGGGGCCTGTGGGACGACCTGGGCGGCATGACCGCCGACCAGGACCGCCTGCGCCGCTCCGGTGTCGCCGCCCTGGGTGTCGCCGAGGGCCTGGCGCTGTTCGACCGGGCGTTCCGCGGTGACCACGCGGTCGCCGTGCCGATGAAGCTCGACACGGCGGGCCTGCGCGGTGCCGGCCCCGCGCTCCCGGCGCTGCTGCGCGGACTCGTCCGGACGACGACCCGCCGCGCGGCGTCGGCCAACGTCCAGCTTGACCTTCGTGGACAGTCCGCCGAGGACAGGACGCGGACGCTCCTGGACGCGGTGCTGACGCACACCGCCGCCGTCCTGGGCTACGGTTCGAAGAAGGTCGAGCCCACGCAGCAGTTCGTGGAGCTGGGCTTCGACTCGTTGACCTCGGTGGAGCTGCGCAACGTGCTCAACGCGGTCACCGGGCTCAGGCTGCCGCCGACGCTGCTGTTCGACCACCCGACCCCGGCGCTGGTGGCCGAGCACCTGGCGGGCGCGATCGACGTGCCGGAGACGGCCGCCGCCGCACCGGCCGGAACGCTCGGCCTGATGTCCAAGCAGGCCAACGCCTCCGGCCGCGGCGAGGACTTCATGGGGCTGCTGATGGCGGTCTCGGAGTTCCGGCCGTCGTTCACCGGCCCGGAAGACCTCCCCGAGCCGCTGCACACCGCACGGCTGGCCAAGGGCGAGACCGGTCCGGGCCTGATCTGCTTCCCGCCGATCCTGGCCAACTCCGGACCCCAGGTGTACTCGCGGTTCGCGGCCTCGCTGCGCGACCAGCGCGACGTGTCCGTGGTCTCCACGCCCGGCTTCCTCAAGGGCGAGCTGGTGCCCGCGTCCGTCGACGCCGTCGTCCGCGCCCAGGCGCAGGCCGTGCTGGAGCAGGCTGAGGGCAAGCCGTTCGTGCTGGTGGGCCACTCCTCGGGCGGCACGCTCGCCCACGGTGTCGCACAGCACCTGGAGAGCATCGGTCGGCCCGCCGCGGCCCTGGTGCTGATGGACATCTTCCGCCACGACCGCGAAGCCCTGTCCCGCGTGCACCCCGAGGTCGTGGGTGGCACGGGTGACGAGGACGCCACGCTGGTGGACGACCAGCGGCTCACCGCGATGGGCGCGTACTGCCGGATCTACGCGGGCTGGCAGCCGACCCCGATCACCACCCCTACGCTCCTCGTGCGCGCCACGGAACCGCTGCCGGGGATGGACCCGGCGGGGGAGTGGCGGTCCACTTGGGACTACGACCACTCCGTCCTGGACGCGCCCGGCACGCACTTCTCGATGATGCGGGAGCACGCGGCCACCACGGCCGCCGCCGTGCACGGGTGGCTGGTGCGGAACTCACCCGAACAGGGGTGAACAGGGGGTGCGGGACGCCGACGGCGTCCCGCACCATTGTGGAGTAACCAATCCGAAACGTCTTTCCGGATGCGCCTGGAGGTTGTGCGCCCCTGGTGATTGTCGTGATGTCGTGAGAGGAACAACCAACCGCCATGGCACGAGTAGTTGTCGACACCGCCCAGTGGATCCGCAGGTTCCACCCCAACCCGGACAGTCCCGTCCGGTTGGTGTGCCTCCCGCACGCGGGAGGATCGGCGAGTTTCTACTACCCGGTCTCCGAATCGTTGAGGCCAGGAGTGGAAGTTCTGGCGGTGCAGTACCCCGGACGGCAGGACCGCCGCGCGGAACCCTGCATCGAATCGGTGGAGGAGTTGGCCGCCCGCATCGTCCTGGCGTTGCAGCCGTGGACCGAGGACAAGCCCCTGGCGCTGCTGGGGCACAGCATGGGAGCCACGCTGGCGTTCGAGGTGGCCCGAGGGCTGGAGCGGTGCGGGACACCGCCGGTCGCGCTGTTCGCCTCCGGGCGGAGGGCGCCTTCCCGGTACCGCAACGACCAGGTCCACCTCCGCGATGACGACGGGATCGTGGCCGAGTTGCAGCTGTTGAGCGGTACGGATTCGCGGCTGCTGGGGAACGAGGACCTGTTGCGCCTGGTCATCCCGGTCATCCGGGCTGACTACAAGGCTGTGGAGACCTACCGGTGCGAGGACGGGGCCGTGGTCTCCTGCCCCATCACCGTGTTGGTGGGGGACAGCGACCCCAAGGCGACGATAGAGGAGGCCCGTGCCTGGGGGGAGCACACTTCTGGTGCCTTCGACCTGCAGGTTTACCCCGGCGGGCACTTCTACCTCAGTGAGCACCAGGACGAGGTGACCGGGTTGATCGGGGAGCGGCTGGCTGCCCTGGGTGCTCTGGGGTGAGGTGCGGGGCCTGGGTGGCCGCTGGTTTCGGTGGGGCGGGGTGGCTGCTGGTCCCGTTGGATCGGGTGGCTCCGGTCCCTTCGGGTCGGGTGGCTCCGGGTCCCGTCGGATCGGCTAGCTGCTGGCCCCGTTGGATCGGGTGACTGCGAGTCCGTCGGATCGGGTGGCTGCGAGTCCCGTCGCACCGGGTATCCGCTGGTCCCAGCGGGGTGGCCGATGTGACTCGGGGCCCCTCGATTTGCCCCTTTGTCGGGCTTGAAGGGGCAGGTGGGAAGTCCTTGCCCGACAAATTTCAAGGGGCAAATCCCCCGAGTAAAATCGGCCTGGTTCAGGGAAAGGTGCCCGGCCCACCTCGGTCGGTGGTCCTGACTGGTCCTGGTCCTGTCTCTCGGGCCTTGGTTTTGAGACGCGTTGGGCCTTGGTTCGTGTTGGGTCCACGGTGGACGTGGTTGTTGTGTTCGTGCTGGTCATGTTGTGTTTGTCTTGATGGGCCGCTGTTGTCGGCGCACTGGTCGGTGCTCGTTGGGGTAGGGGGGCCTAGGGGACTGGTCAGGGGTTTCCTCTCGCAACGTTGTAATAATACTCTTGTCCCAGTTGGACTTCAGTGAGAAGCCTCTTTCCAGGGCAGTGCCTTCACGAATTACTTCTTGCTGCGAGCAGTGCGCCCCTTTGTGCGCTCGTCCGCGGCCTTGTGAGCAAGAGGAAGGAGGAGTGCCGCAGATGACCGCGAAACTCTTCTCGACCGACTCGGTGCAGACGTACCCCGAGTTCGAGCAGAACGCCCTGCGCGTGGCCGACGTGCTGGGTGAGAACGGGATCGGTCAGGGCTGTCGGGTGATGTTGAAAGCGGGCAACTCGGCTGGTTGGGTCGTGACACTCCTCGCCCTGATGCACGTCGGCGCGTCGATCGTCATGGTCGACAGCCAGGAGCGCGCTGATCAGACCCGGCGGATCGCCGACCAGGCCGGTGTGAAGATGTGCCTGGTCGACGAGGACGCGCCGTTGGACCCGGACGAGAGCCGGGTGTTCATCTACGAGCTGCTGGTGGCCGCCGCCAACCGGGTTCCGCTGGGCGACCGGCTGGACTTCAGCGACTGGTGCGAGCGGCCCGACGGGCTGATCATGTGGTCCTCCGGTTCGACCGGGACGCCCAAGGGCATCGTGAAGTCCGGTGGCAAGTTCCTGGAGAACCTGCGGCGCAACGCGGCTCAGGTGGGTCACCGCGAGGGTGACGTGCTGATGCCGCTGCTGCCGTTCTCCCACCAGTACGGGCTTTCCATGGTGCTCATCGCGTGGCAGGAGCGCTGCTCGCTCGTCGTGGCGCCCTACCGGCGCATCGACCGCGCGCTGGTCATGGCCGGGCAGACCGGTGTCACCGTCGTGGACGCGACCCCCTCCACCTACCGCAGCCTCCTCAACATCGTGCAGAAGCGGCCCGAGGCCGGGCTGAACGTCGACACCGTGCGGATGTTCTGCAGCGGCGCCGCGCCGCTCGACCCGTCGTTGACCAAGGCCTACGTCGACAGGTTCGGCCTGCCGCTGCTGGACAGCTACGGCAGCACCGAGATGGGCAACGTCTCCTTCGCCACGCCGGACAACCCCGTCGCCTGCGGCAGGGCCATGGACGGGCTGGAGATCAAGGTCGTCGACGACGAGGGGCACGAGGTGCCCGTGGACCAGATCGGTGAGGTGCTGGTCAACACGCCCGACGTGATGGAGGGCTACCTGGCCGAGGACGGCACGCTGGTGCCGCACACGCACCAGTGGTTCCAGACCGGTGACTTCGGGAAGCTCGACGCGGACGGCAACCTGTCGGTGTTCGGGCGGAAGTTCGCCGTGACGCGGATGGGCTACACGCTCTACCCGGAGATCATCGAGCGCAAGATCGCGGAGAAGGGCTGTTCCGCGAAGGTCGTGTCCGTGCCGGACGAGCGCCGCGGGTGCCAGCTGGTGTTCTTCGTCGAGGACGCGCTGGACCGCGAACCGCACTTCTGGCGCGAGCTGCTCGGCGAGCTGCTGCCGGTCTACGAGCGGCCGAACCGGGTGCACGTGCTGGAGAACTTCCCCCTCAACCGCAACGGGAAGCCCGACCGCCTGCACCTGGAGCAGTTGGCGCTGGCCGAGGTCCCCGACGGCGCGAGCGTCTGAGGAAGAACGGGGAACCGATCGACATGGAGGACACGCAGAGCGCCCCGCGCGACGGCGAAGCAGAACAGGGGCTCACCGCGATCGTGTTCCCCGGTATGGGACCGTGCAACTTCGCCGACGTCGGCAGGTACATGGTTCTGGACCGCTACGCCCGTCGGCGGCTCGCCGCCGCCGACGAGGCGTTGGGCTACTCGGTGCTGCACCGCTTCCGCGCCACCGACCACGAGTACTCCGAGGCGACGCAGATCGCGTTCCTGATCAACTCGGTGGCCCTGGCCGACCGGGCTGTGGACGCGATGGGGCTCGACCCGGACCTGTGCGTGGGGCCGAGCTTCGGGCAGAAGGCGGCGACCGCGTTCGTCGACTCGATGCCGTTCGGCGACGTGGTGCGGATGACGGCGGAGCTGGCGCGGTGCGAGGAGGACTTCTTCGCCGCGGAGTACTCCGACGTCATCACGCAGTCGTTCGTCCGCACCTCCGAGGAGCGGACGAAGGAGATCCTCGCGGAGATGGAGGCCCGCGGTGAGTGGTACGAGATCTCCGGCTACCTGGACCACGACTTCTACTTCGTCTCGGTGAGGGAATCCTCGCTGGACTTCTTCAAGTCCCGCATCCGGGACGCGGGCGGGTACTCGATGTACTCGATGCGCCCGCCCGTGCACGCCAGGGCGTTCTCCGCCCTGCGCCGCAAGGCGGAGGACGAGGTCTTCAGCCGCTACGACGTCGCCGCCCCGCGGATCCCGGTGATCGCCGACCAGAACGGCACGACGGTCACCGACGCGGACGCCATGCGCACCATGCTGCTCGACACGTTCGACCGGCCCATCAACTGGCCGGACGTGGTCTCCGCGCTGCGCCGCGGGGGCGTCACCGACCTGTGGTTCACCGGTGCCGACAACCTCTTCCACCGGCTGGACTGCACGACCAAGAACTTCCGAGTGACGGCCGTGACCCCCAAAACCGCGCTGCGTCCGGAGAAGTAAGAAAGGCGAGGAGTACTCATGATCGACCAGGAATGGCCGCACCGGTTCCGCTCGGCGATCAACCCCCCACGTGAGCCGGGTCCCATCGACCTGCGCCGCAACTACGCCCAACCCGCCTACACGGGCATCGGGACGTTCATGAACGTCCCGATCTGCCTCGACCAGGCGGACCTGCGCGCGGGCAACGTGGACGTGGCCGTCATGGGCGTGCCGCTCGACCAGTCCGTCGGTCACCGCGGCGCCGCGTTCGGCCCCAGGGCCATCCGCACCGAGGAGCGCTACCTCTTCAACAACTACGAGGACTTCGTCCACTCCGCCACCAGGGTCCGTCCGTTCCAGCTGCTCAAGGTCGTCGACTACGGCGACGCCCCGGTGGACACCTTCAGCAACGAGCGGTCGATGCCCCCGATCCGGGAGATGGTCAAGGAGATCGCCGAGACCGGCGCGGTCCCGATCGTCCTGGGCGGCGACCACACGCTGCTGTGGCCCAGCGCGGGCGCGCTCAACGAGGTGCACGGGCCCGGCAGCGTCGCCGTGGTCCACTTCGACGCGCACCCGGACTGCCACGCCGAGGTCCACGGCAACAAGGTCAGCCACACCACGCCCATCTACCGGCTCATCGAGGACGAGAAGTTCCCCGGTTCCAACATCATCCAGATGGGGCTCCGCAGCCCGTCGGCACCGGACGACGAGCAGTTCAACTGGATGCGCAGGCAGGGCATGAAGTCGCACTTCATGGCCGAGGTCGAGCGCATCGGCATCAACGCCGTCATCGACAAGCTCATCGCCGACGTGGCGCACGTGCCGAACGTCTACCTCTCGCTCGACATCGACGTGCTCGACCCCGCCTACGCGCCCGGCACCGGCACCCCCGAACCCGGCGGTCTCACCACCCGCGAGCTGTTCCCGGCCCTGCGCCGACTCGCCCACGAGACGAACGTCGTGGGCATGGACGTGGTCGAGGTCGCCCCGCACATCGACCCCGGCTACTCCACCGCGTTGAACGCCCGGCGCGCCGTGCTGGAAGTCCTGACCGGCCTGGCCATGCGCCGCATGCAGATCTCCAGCAGCAACTACGTGAACCCGATCGTCTCCGGTCAGGTCAAGTTCCCGATGCGGTGACCGTCGACTTCGACGACGAAAGGCGACAGCCGTGAGAGTTTTGAGCAGCATCACCGGATCGCAGGGGCACGCGCGGGACATGCTCCCGCTGATCCGCGCCATAGCGGACGCGGGGCACGACGTCCTCGTGGCCCTGCCGCCGTCGCTGGCGCACATCTACGAGATCGAGCGCGTGCGCGTGGCGGCCGTGCTGCCCGAGATGCACGACTCGATCATGGCGGTGGTGAAGGAGGGGACCGAGAAGCGCATCCGGGAGGCCGCGGAGACCGGTCAGCCGGTGGCGCCGCCACCGGAGCTGACGGCGTTCGACGAGATGCTCGTGATGGCGGGCGGCCCGCACATCACGCCCACCTACCACGCGATCATGGCGCTGGCGCTGGACTTCAAGCCGAACCTGGTCGTGCGCGACTCGGCCGAGATCGCCGCGACGCTCGTCGCCGAGCAGCTCGGGCTGCGCTACATCTGCGGGCCGTCCGGCGCCGGTGACATGGTCGACCCGGTCCGCCTGGTCGACCTGCTGAACGAGCGGCGCGCGGAGATCGGCATCCCCGCCGCGCACGACCCCGCCGCGCTGTACCGGTACGGGCGCTTCGACTCCGTGCCGGAGCGGTACGGGTTCGCCGCGTTCGACGTCCCCTACGCGATCCGCTACCGCCAGTCGCCGATCGTGTCGAGGGACGAGGTGCTCAGCCGGGAGATCACCGACCTGCCGACCGACAAGCCCCTCGTCGCCGCGGCCATGGGCACCGTGCTGCTCCAGCTGCGCGAGTTCTTCCAGTTCGGGCCCCCGCAGGACGAGGACCCGTCGAAGGTGCTCCTCCAGGCCATCGCGGGTGGGCTGTCGTCGCTCGACTGCTACGCCGTGCTCGCCACGGGCGGGCTGTCCATGGAGGGCGTCGAGGTCGGCGACAACGTCCTCGTCGTGGAGCGCATGGCCCAGCCGCTGCTGCTCCAGTGCGCCGACCTGTTCCTGACCCACGGCGGCTACAACAGCATCCGCGAGTCCATGTTCGGCGGCACGCCCATGGCCGTGATGCCGCAGTTCGGCGACCAGCCGTTCCACGCCGACCTGCTCCAGAAGATGAACCTGGGGCGAGTGGTCCCGGAGACCACCGCTCAGTCCGTCCACGACACCTGCCGGACCGTCCTCGACGACCCGGCCATCACCCAGGAGGTGCGCCGAGCCCACCGCGAGATGCTGGCACTGCCGAGCGTCGACACCGTCGTACCCCACCTGGAGTCCCTGGCCCTGCCGTAGGACTTCGACCACGACGCCGGTACCCCGGAAGCGGGGTACCGGCGTCGTGGCGCGTGCGGGGCGTTCCGGGCCCGCGGGACGGGCACCGGGGCCGCGGACCACGTCGGCCGGGTGCCCGCTCCGCCGCTCGACCGGTTCGTCGACGACGTCCACTGCCTGAGCGGGGTGCCGCGGCACCGCCTGGTGACCGTCCCGCCGATGCCGTCGGCCCACCCGTTCGTCAACCAGGGCGACCCGGTCCGCCTCCGGGACTCCGACCCGTCCGCGCCGCCCTCGGTGTTCGTCGACGGGTGGTTCACGGGCCTGTGGACCAGGCGGTTCCCCGCCGAGCCCTCCTTCCCGCCGATCCCGGCCTGGTCATTTTCCACGACGGACCGCGTCGGGGGCGACAGGATCGCGGGGAGAGGGCACGAGGGGCACGAGGAGAGCCCGTGGGCACGGTGATCGTGCACGGCGTGGTGGCGGCGGTCGAGAGGGCCCGGGAACTGGCGGGGAGCGGTCCGTGGCGGTGAACGCGGGCGACGTGGGCGGTCAGGTCCTCGCCGCGGGCCTCGTGGACGAGGTGGCGATGGACGTGGTGCCGGTGGTGTTCGGGTCGGGCGAGCGCTACTTCGGCGGAATCGACGCCCGGATGGCGCTGGCGGACCCGGATGTCGTCATCCGGGGTGACCGGGTCCCGCACCTGAGGTTCGCCGTGCGCCGCTGACCCGGAACGCGATCACCACGCCGGCGAGCCCACGGGAAAAGGCCCGGCGGTGATGCGCGTGAGCGGCTCCCGGTCAATCGAGGACGGGGGGACGCCTTCCGCCGGGGTGAAAAGGAAAAACGGGTGAGGGGTGTGACGGCCTTTGCGCTCTCCCGCCGTCCGTGCTCCGTTCTCGTTCTGGCACCGGTTCGCGTCCCACTTCGTTTTCCCGGTTTCCGGGGCGCACGGGTTTTCCCGGTTTCCGGGGCGCACGGGAAAGGGGAGGCCCCCGACCCGGTGCGGGTCGGGAGCCTCCCCCCGGTGGAGCGGTACCGCCTACTTCAGGTGCCTACCGGCTCCCACGGGCTGCTGCACGGGCAGCTGGTTGGTGGGGGGCTCGGGGTCGTCGTCGTCCACGTCGCCGCCCTCGTGGATGGCGAGCTTCTCCTGGATCTTCCTGAGCGGGCCGGGTGCCCACCAGGCCGCGTCGCCCATGAGCTTGAGCACCGCGGGCACCAGGATCATCCGGACGATCGTGGCGTCGAGCACCAGGGCGAGGATCATGCCCACGCCGACGAAGCGCATCATGGCCACCTGGGAGAAGGCGAAGGCGCCGGTGACCAGGATGAGCAGGATCGCCGCCGCGGTGATGACGCGACCGGTCTTGGCCAGACCCGTGGCGATGGCCTCCTCGTTGGACGCCCCCCGGTTCTTCGCCTCGACCATGCGGGACAGCAGGAACACCTCGTAGTCCGTCGACAGGCCCAGGATCATCGCGACCATCAGCACGACGATGCCCGAGTCCAACGGGGACGGTGTGACGCCGAGCAGCGACGCCAGGTGCCCGTCGTAGAAGATCCACGTCAGGACGCCGAACGTGGCCGAGAGGCTCAGCGCGCTCATCACGATCGCCTTGACGGGCAGCAGCACCGAGCCGAACGCCAGGAACATCAGGATGAACGTCGCCATGATGAACAGCAGCGCCATCCACGGGAGCTTGCTGCCGATCGCGGCGAGGCTGTCCACGTTGACCGCGGTGGAACCGCCGACCAGCACCTCGGTGGCGCCCAGCGGGGGCGTCACCTCGCGCACGTCCTTCATGGCCTGCTTGGACTCGTCGCTCAGCGCGTCACCGTCCAGGCTGGCCGACAGCAGCCACACGTTGTCCTTGGGGTCCAGCGCCAGCGCCGCCGTGCCGATGCCGGGCACCTCGCCCACGCGCTCGGCGAACCTGGCGACGGCCTCCTGGCTGGTGTTGCCCTTCACGACGATGTCGAGGCCGGTCTTCGCGATCTCGGGGAAGTCCTTGTTCATCGTCTCCACGGCGACGCGGGACTCGTTGCCGAGCGGCAGCACCTTCTCGGTGGCCTCGCCGAACTTCACGTCGAGGAACGGGGTGCCGAGCGCCAGCAGCGCGGCCACGATCGGGACCGCGAACAGCAGCGGCCTCTTCATCACCTTCCGGCCGAGCGTCGCCCAGCCGCCGCCGTGCTCGCTCTTCGCCATGCGCTTGCGCCACGGCATCGCCAGCTTGTCGACGCGGTGCCCGAGGATGCCGAGCAGGGCGGGCAGCAGCGTCAGCGAGACGAGCGCGGCCACGGCCACCGCGGACATGCCGCCGTAGCCCAGCGACTTGAGGAAGCTCTGCGGGAACAGCAGCAGACCGGCGAGCGCGATCACGAGCAGCGTCGCGGAGAACACGACGGTGCGGCCCGCGGAGCCGACGGTGCGCTGCACGGCCTGCTCCGGTGTCCGTCCGGCGGCCAGTTCCTCCCGGAACCGGCCGACGATGAACAACCCGTAGTCGATCGCCATGCCGAGGCCGAGGAGGCTGGCGACGTTGATGGCGAACGAGTTCACGTCGGTGGCCAGCGAGATCGCGTGCAGCAGCGCCAGCGAGCCCATGATCGCCAGGCCGCCGACGAGCACGGGCAGCGAGGCGGCGACGACGCCGCCGAAGATGATCACCAGCAGGATGAGCACGATCGGCATCGACACGGTCTCGGCGCGGACCAGGTCGGCGCCGGACATCTCGCTGATCGTCTTCTGGATCGGGATCTGGCCCGCGAACTGCGTTTCGAGCCCGTCGAGCGTCAGCTGGTCGGAGATCCGGGCGAAGTCCTTGAGCTGGGTGTTCGAGTCGAACGCCTGGAGCGTGATCGCCACCAGCGCCTTCGACTTGTCCGCCGTGCCGAACGGGTTGGGCTGGGGGAGGTTGTAGTAGGACGCGACGGTCTTGACCGCGTCCGTGGGCAGCCCCGCCAGCGCGGTCTCGATCCTCGACTTCACCACGGGCGTGTCGATGGTGCTGCCGTTCGGCGCCGTGTACATGACGACGACGTCACCGCCCTGGCGGCCGAACGTGTCCTCGACGAGCTTCGTGGCCCTGGCGGCCTCGCTCGTGGGGTCGCCGAAACCACCCTCACTGAGCCGGTCGAAAACCCCGAGACCCCACATTCCGCCCATCACGGTCAGCACCAAGGTGGCGATCATCACCACCCAGCGGCGGTGGTACGCAAGTGAACCCCACTTCGCGAACAAGGTCGTCCTCCTACTGTGGTGGGCTATTTCATGCCCAAGTCGACGGGTTTTGCACGGTGTTTACCGAGAGAACACACGGATAAGCGGTCGAGCGGCTGTGCTGCTGGTGACGACCCGTTTGAGGACTACCCGCCGGCCCATCTGGTGGAAATCCCGCGGTCGCTCCGCGCGGGCAAGGTATAAATGTGTTCATGCCGAGCGAACTCGTTGCTCCACCGACAAGAGCCGTGACGCTCGAAGAAGTCGCCAGGGTGGCGGGGGTTTCGCGCGCGACCGTTTCGCGCGTGGTCAACCGCGTGCCCACGGTGGACAGCTCGATCCGCGAGGCGGTGCAGCAGGCGATCGACGCGACCGGCTACCGGCCCAACCTGGCGGCTCGATCGCTGGTCACCCGCAGGGCGGGCTCGGTGGCGCTGGTGCTGCCCGACGAGGTCCGCATCTTCGGCGACCCGTTCTTCGGCAGGGTCGTGGAGGGCGTCATGGGCGTCGTCCAGCCGCTCGGCGTGCACCTCGTCGTCACGCTGGCCGGGACGTCCACCCACGAGCACCTGGTCGCCGACCTGCGCCAGGGCAGGCTCGACGGCGCGATACTGATCCACACGCACCGGGGCGACCCGCTGCCCTCGCTGCTCGCGAACCTGCGGCTGCCCGTGGTCCTGTCCGGCAGGCCGATGGGCAAGCTCCGCATCAGCCACGTCGACGTGGACCAGGCCGCGGGCGCCCGCCTCGCGGCGGAGCACCTCGTCGGGCTGGGCCGACGCCGGGTGGCGACGATCTCCGGTCCGCTCGACAACCCCGCGGCCATCGACCGGCTGGAGGGCTTCCGCGCCGCCATGGCCGACCTCGGCGTGGCCGACGTGCCCTTCGTCGAGGGCGACTTCAGCTCCGAGTCCGGGGCGCGCGGGGCCGAGCGGCTGCTCGCCGAGCGCGCCGACCTGGACGGGCTGTTCATCGCGTCCGACCTGATGGCGCACGGCGCCCTGCCGGTGCTGCGCAGGGCGGGCCGTCGCGTTCCCGAGGACGTCGCCGTCGTCGGTTTCGACGACAGCAGGTCGGCGCTCGTCTGCGATCCGCCGTTGACCACGGTTCGGCAGCCCGTGGAGGACATGGCGGCGGAAATGGTCCGCCTGCTGCTCGACCACATCGAACGGCCGAACCGGCCCGTCAGTTCCGTGGTGTTCGCGCCGACCTTCGTGGTCCGCCAATCCGCCTGAACGCATTCGGCTGTCGCCGGTGCTCTGCGACCGCATCACTGCATCGCCTCCGTCCGCGATGTCGGCGATCACGCCCACCATTCCCGGAGGACCGGTGGTGGCTGCGCGATGGTCCGGACCCCTCGTACCGTAACACCGTTTTTAGTAGTGTCGTCCGGGAGTAGGGGTTACTTCGACGTGAATTAGGGGGGTCTGTGCTGGGGGTGTTAGGGGTTGTGCTCCCGCAGGTAGGAGGTGTAGGAGGACCGGCGGCGGTCGTGTTCCAGTGTCTCGGCTGAACGGAGCAATGAACACCCCAGTCCCGCATTCGCCTGTGATATGCCTTAGGGGAGTGTTAGGGGTTGTTCTACGTCACATTTAGTCGTTACGGTGATTGAACCTGAAGCGCATATCGAGTATGACGGTATACGCGATACACAGCAGGAGTCGCCATGGAACACGCAACCACCGAGGTGGCCGTAGCGAATGCTTCTCACGAGGACATCGTCGAGAGGTTCTGCATTCCTCCACGTGAATGGTGGACCGCCGAAGGTGAAAGCCTCGAACCCACCATCATGCGCGGCCTCGACTGATAGCTTCCGACTTCGACGATGAAAGGGGCCCAACGATGACCCAGGTCGACACGTCCGTGGCTCGACTCGCCACCACCGTCCGCGGCACGGGGCCCGCCGTGGTCCTCGTCCACGGTGCGGGGGGCACGGTCCAGGCGAACTTCGGGCCTCTGCTCGCCCCCCTGTCCCGCACGCTCAAGGTCATCGGGGCCGACCTCCCCGGTTCCGGCGCGACCCCGCGCTCGTCGGGTCCCCTCGACCTGGACGACCTCGCCGACCGGCTCGTCGCCTCGGCCGTGCACGAGGGCGCCGAGGAGTTCACGGTCGTCGGCTACTCGCTGGGCTGCGCCGCCGCCGTCCGCGCCGCGCTCCGCCACCCCGACCGCGTCACCGGCCTGGTCCTGACCTCCGGCTTCGCCGCGCTCGACGAGGCCACCAAGGCCAAGGTGACGCGCTGGCGCGCCCTCGCGGACGGCGACCGGACCGCGCTCGCCCGCTACGTCACCTCGGTGATGCTCGGCAAGGCCTACCTGTCGCGCATGAGCCACGACCAGCGGGAGGGCTTCATCGAGCTGGTCGCGCTCACCACCCCGACCGGTCTGCTGGAGCAGGTCGACCTCGTGCTGGGCACCGACATCACCGCCGACCTGCCCGCCGTCGCCGTGCCCACCCTGGTCATCGGCACCACCCAGGACCAGCTGATCTCGCCCGAACTGACGAAGGCGCTCGCCGACGGCATCCCCGGCGCCCGCTGGACCACCCTCGACTCCGGCCACGCCCCCGCGCTGGAGAGCGCGGGCGCCTGGGCCCGGCTGATCGAAGACTTCACCACCCGCTAGGCGTCGCGAGTCCCCCAGCTCGCGACGCCCGTGTCCCTCACCGGACGCGGCGAAGCCCCGCTCGGCTCCCCACCGAGCGGGGCTTCGCCGCGTCAGCGGTCCAGGTAGACCTGGTAGGACATGAGCTGCCCGGCCTCCACCTCGAACTCGGGGAAGTCCCGGTTGAACGTCTGCTCGATCCCCAGCACCCGCCCCGTCGCCGGGTCCAGCACGACCATCACGTCGACGGTCCGGCTCGGGTCGGCGCGGGTGTAGGCCTGCCCCTTGCGGCCGACCCGGTCCGTCACCGCCCCGGCCGCCTCCAGGTCACCCGCCGCGGCCAGCATCTCCACGACCGCCGCGGTCTCGCGCTGGGCGGGGGTCCAGGTCCGCAGGAACGTCGCCAGCGCGTCGACCATCCCCGTCGTGGACGCCACGTCGGCCACCGCGGGCACGTCGAGGTAGGGCCGGAAGTCGGTGGTCGGCGGCTGCTCGGGGAACGGGGAGTCCTCCGCCCACCCGCCAGGACCGAACTCCTTGCGCCGCACGGGGGCGTCGCCCTCGGTGATCTCCCGCCAGCCGCTGCCGTCGGGCAGCCAGTCCGTCCTCGTCTCCCACGGCACGGTCACCGGGGGAGACGCGTCGGGGCCCGCCTCCACGGCCACCGCCCACTCCCTGTTGTGCGTCCGGCGCACCGCGACCGCGGGGTCGCCCGCCGCCAGTTCGCCCGCCCGCCGCGCGACCTCGGACAGCGGGATCACCGGCGCCGACCGGTCGACGAGCAGGGGGGTGGGCGCCGCGGTCGCGGGCGGGGTGGTGGTGCCGGAGCCGACCAGCGCCACCGTCGTGACCGCGGCGATCCCCGCGGCGGCGGCGAGCAGGGCGCGGCGGGGAAACCGGCGTCGGGCCCCCAGTGCGGCGATGTGCCGCTCGACCGACTCCGGCAGCGGCTCGTCGGTGGCGGTCGCCGGGACCGGGTCGGCGCTCCTCAGCAGGTCCATCTCGTCGATCATCGCTCTCGGTCCCCTCGTGCCGTCACGGTCATGTCCATGGCCTCGATGCGTTCGCGGAGGCGCTGCCTCGCCCGCTGGAGCCGCATGGCCGCGGCGCTGCGACCGCAGCCCACCGCCACCGCGACCTCGTCCACCGTCAACCCCTCCCACGCGACCAGGCGCAGCACCTCCTGGTCGGCGGGGGAGAGGGTCGACAGGGCGTCGCGCACCCACGCCCCCGCGGGTTCGGCGTCCGGGACCGGCCCGGACGTCAGCTCGGTCTCGCCGAGCTTGCGCAGGAGCCTGCGGCGGCGGCCCCGGCCGCGCACCTCGTTGGCCACGCAGTGGCGGGCCACCCCGTAGAGCCAGGGCAGCGGGTGTTCGGGCAGGTCGGCCCGGCGGCGCCAGGCGGTGGAGAAGACCTCCGCCACCAGCTCGTCCACCTCGTGGGCCCGTGCGTCGAGCCGTCGGGCCACGTACCGGCTGATCGCCCGGTAGTGGGCCCGGTAGGCCTCGGCGAAGGCTTCGTCGTCGTTCACGTGCGGTAGGGGTCCGGCACGGCCGCCATCATCCCACCCGCGAGCGCGGACGAGGAGCCGGCGTCCGACCGGTCATGATCGGTCGGACGCCGGCGGCAGGGGAATTCCTCGCCCCTCGCGGGGGAGGTCTCAGTGGGGCGACGGGACGCGGTGGTCCAGCGGGACGTCGCACGGCCGGGTGGACCCGTGCTCGACCTCGGAGGAGCGGAACGGGGTCGCGGAGGTCCGGTCCGCACGGGGAGGGGAACCGATCACCAGTGGCCTCGTGCTCATCGGGTCGCTCCCCAGGACGTTCGGTGCAGGGGGCGGCGGCCCGGTCGGACCCGAAGTGTCGGCGTCGCGGCCAAGACTCGTCTCTACGGATCCACCACAGGTTTTCCCCGGCCCACTAGTCTCTGCGTTGTGCGCGTACTGGCGGTCGAAGACGACGCTGAGCTGGGCCATGAGGTCGTGTCCGGGCTTCGGCAGGCCGGATTCGCCGTGGACTGGGTGATGGACCTGGCCGCGGCGGAGGAGAGCCTGACCGCGAACACCTACGACTGCGTGGTGCTGGACCGGGGGTTGCCCGACGGTGACGGGCTGGACCTGCTCGGTCGCTGGCGCGCGCGCCGGTCGCGGGTGCCGGTCCTGATGCTGACCGCGATGGACGGCATCGCCGAGCGGGTCGCGGGGTTCGACCACGGCGCCGACGACTACCTGGGCAAACCGTTCGCGATGGCGGAGCTGGTGGCACGGGTCGGCGCGCTGTGCCGCCGGGCCGAGCAGCCGAGGCCGTCGCTCGTGCGGATCGCGGACCTGGAGGTCGACGCGGCGCGGCGGAGGGTGACGCGGGCGGGGGTGATGCTGAGCCTCACCGCCAAGGAGTTCGCCGTCCTCGAACTGCTCTGCGCCCGTCGTGGCCAGGTAGTCTCGCGCTCCGACCTCATCGAGCACTGCTGGGACGCCATGGCCGAACCGATGTCGAACGTGGTGGACGCGGTCGTCGTCCAACTCCGCCGCAAGCTGGGGCCCCCGCCGCTGATCGCGACGTCGCGAGGGGTCGGTTTCGTGATTGACGAGATCGGGTGACCACGGCGTGGCAGAGCACCACGGCGAAGCGGTTGCGCCGGGTGCGCTGGGTGCTCACGGTGCTGTTCACCGCCACCACCGCCGTCTGCATCGGCACTCTCGCCACGATCGCGCTGGTCAACGACGAGCGCTCGCGCAGCCAGGCGCTCGACATCGAGCTGGACCGCCAGGTGGCGGGCGTGTCGCGGGTCGTCTACTACGACGGCGACGGCAACCTGCACCTGGAGCCGCTGGACGTGGACGCGCTGGTCAGCCGCACGTCGCTGCTGCACGTGTGGACCCGCGAGAACGGCCTCTGGGTCTCGAAGTACTCCCGCGAGGTCGACAACGCCAAGACCGAGGAGCGCAGCGAGCTGGCCCTCGTGGACCAGGTCCGCGACCTCCAGTACACCGTCCTCGGCGACGGCTCCTCGCCCACGGGTGAACGGCTGCGCCTCGCCGCCGCCCCGGTCTGGAACACCACGAACCAGGTCGCGGCCGTCGTCGTCGTGGCGGGCGACCCCGCGCCCGGCGTCGCCGCGCACCGCGAGTACGTCATGTGGACGTTCTGGGGCTGCCTCGCGATGCTCGTGCTCGCGGCCGCCGCGGGCCACATGCTGTCCTACATCGGCACCCGCCCCGCCGTGCGCGCGCTCGAACAGGAGGAGCGGTTCCTCGCCGAGGCCGCGCACGAGCTGCGCACACCGCTGGCGACGCTGCGGCTGATCGCCGAGGCCGGTGCGAACGACCCGGTCCGGGCGGGCGCGTCGGCCGCGCAGGTCGTGGGTCTGGTGGACCGGATGGCGCACCTGGTCACCGGGCTGCTGGCGCGCGCCCGCGTGCGCAACGGCACCCGAGCGATGGAGTGGCTGCCGCTGCGGCTCGACCAGCTCGTGGAGGAGGTCGTCGGCGAGCAGATCGACGACGGCCGCGCGGTCGCCGTCGACCTGCACCCCACCGTCGTCGAGGGCGATCCGGTGCTGCTCTCGCAGGCGCTGCGGAACCTGGTCGACAACGCGGTGAAGCACGGCGCCCAGGAGGACGGCCGGGTGAGCGTCGAGGTGAAGGTCGCGGGCGGCACCGTCACGGTGTCCGACCGCGGGCCCGGCATCGACGTGGCCGACCGCGACCGGGTGTTCGACCAGTGGGTGACCGGCAGCAGCTCCGGCACCGGCATCGGGCTCGCCATCGTGCGGTGGGTGGCCGACCTGCACCGCGGATCGGCCCGCGTCGTGGACTCGCCGCTGGGCGGCACGACCATCGAGCTGGCGCTGCCCGAAGTCGTTGCGTGATCAAGCGCTCACGGTTTTCTCAGAGGGTGGCTGCGAAGGTTCCACGTGAACGAGCATCAGCACGTGCGCGGGGAGTGGCCGATGACAGACACCCTGACCCGGTCCACAGTGGACAACGGGTTCCGCTCGGTGCGGTCCGCCTTCCTCGCGGCGTGCCGCGGTGTCGAACGCGGCCCGGCCGTGGAGAAGGCGGCGTCCTGCGACGCCTACGCCGACCTGTGGCACGCCGTGTCGGTGCTGCTGTACGCCGACGAGCCCGGCACGGCCCTCGAACTCTGCCTCCGCGTCGAGGAGAGGACCCGCCAGCGCGCGGTCCTCGGCCTGCTGCGGGCCCGGATCGCCCACGCCAACGGCCAGCCGCTCGTCGCCCGCGACCTCGCCCGGTCCGTCCTGGAGGAACGCGCCCTCTCGTTGCGCACCAGGCACCTCGCGCTCGCCGAACTCGTCACCGCCGAGGTCGGGCTGGAGCAGTACGACGTGGCGACCGCGCTGCTGCGCGAGCACGGGTTCGACGGCGAGGTCCCGGAAGGACCCGAGGCGCCGTACCTCCTGGCCGCCAGGGGCGCGCTGCACGTGGGCTCCGGCCGCCGACGCCCCGGTGTCGACGACTACCTGGAGTGCGGGCGGCGGCTGCTCGACGGCGGCGTCCGCAACCCCGCCGTCATCCCGTGGCGGTCGCGCGCCGCGCTCGCCGCGGTCGGCGACCGGCGGCACGACCTGGCGAAGGTGCTCGCCGAGCAGGAGCTGATCGAGGCGCGCTCGTGGGGCACCTCGCGAGCCGTCGGGATCGCGCTGCACGCCGTCGCCGCCACCCGTGACGGCGACGAGGCCGTGGAGGTGCTCGGGGAGGCCGTCGACCTGCTCTCGCTGTCCGCCGCCCGCCAGGAGCTGCTGCGCGCCCGCGAGGACCTGGCGCAGATCGTCCGCGCGGGCCGCGACCTGACCCGCCAGGAGGCGAAGATCGCCTGGCTGGCCCGCTCGGGCTACAGCAACAAGCAGATCTCCGAACAGCTCTTCCTCACCCGTCGCACGATCGAGTTCCACCTCTCCGGGGTGTACCGCAAGCTCGGCCTGTCCGGCAGGCACGAACTCCGGGTCGCGCTCCCGGACCAGTTCGGTGACCAGTCGGTGTGACCCGCTCACTTTTGCCGGTCGCTGAGGCACACTGACCGCCATGTACGACTTCGACGTCCTGGTGCTCGGGTCCGGTCCGGGTGGGCAGAAGGCGGCCATCGCCGCCGCGAAACTCGGCAAGAAGGCCGCGGTGGTCGAGCGCCGCGACATGATCGGCGGGGTGTGCATCAACACCGGCACGATCCCGTCCAAGACCCTGCGCGAGGCGGTGCTCTACCTCACCGGCCTGAACCAGCGGGAGATGTACGGCCAGAGCTACCGCGTGAAGCACGACATCACGATCGCGGACCTGTCCGCGCGCACCCAGCACGTGGTGGGGCGCGAGATCGACGTCATCCGCAACCAGCTCTCCCGCAACCGGGTCACGCTGCTGCCCGGCCTCGGCAAGTTCCTCGACGAGCACACCATCGAGGTCGTCGACGGCACCGAGCAGCTCCACAAGGTCACCGCCGACAAGATCGTCATCGCGACCGGCACCCGGCCGTCGCGACCGGACACGGTGGACTTCGACGACAAGACGATCATCGACTCCGACGGCATCCAGCACCTGGAGCACATCCCGCAGTCGATGATCGTGGTCGGCGCCGGGGTCATCGGCATCGAGTACGCCTCCATGTTCGCCGCGCTGGGCACCAAGGTCACCGTCGTGGAGCGGCGCGACCGGATGCTGGAGTTCTGCGACCTCGAGGTCGTCGAGGCGCTGAAGTACCAGCTCCGCGACCTGTCGGTCACGTTCCGCTTCGGCGAGACCGTGGCGTCGGTCGAGCGGTACGCGCGCGGCGCCATCGCCGTGCTGGCCAGCGGCAAGAAGATCCCCGCCGAGACGGTCATGTACTCGGCCGGGCGGCAGGGCATGACCGAGGGCCTCGACCTGGAGAAGGCGGGCATCGTCGCCGACAACCGCGGCCGGATCTCCGTGGACGACCAGTTCCGCACCCCCGTGGAGCACATCTACGCGGTCGGCGACGTCATCGGCTTCCCCGCGCTGGCCGCCACGTCGATGGAGCAGGGCAGGCTGGCCGCCTACCACGCGTGCGGCGAGCCGGTCAGGGCCATGAGCGACCACCAGCCGATCGGCATCTACACGATCCCGGAGATCAGCTACATCGGCCGCACCGAGGACGAGCTGACCGCCGCGTCCATCCCGTTCGAGGTCGGCATCTCGCGCTACCGGGAGCTGGCGCGCGGCCAGATCATCGGCGACTCCTACGGGATGCTCAAGCTGCTGGTGTCCTCCGAGGACCGGTCGCTGCTCGGCGTGCACGTGTTCGGCACCCAGGCCACGGAGCTGGTCCACATCGGCCAGGCCGTCATGGGCTGCGGCGGCACCGTGGACTACCTCGTGGACGCGGTCTTCAACTACCCGACGCTCGCCGAGTCGTACAAGGTGGCGGCGCTGGACGCGATGAACAAGATCAGGCAGGTGACCTGGCTCGCCGAGTGAGGCGGGCGGCGACCGGGCCCGCTCCGGACGCCAACCGGGCGGGAAACGGCTCCGGCGGGTCGCGGGGGACGCGGCTCCGCTGGGCCGTTCGGCGTAATCCTGGTCTCCTCCGGGCGCTGAAAAGCCTGGTCGCCGGTAAATAGGGGTACCCGTCCGGAGATCGGGTGTGAGAATAGGGGGAATGTAAGCCGATCAGGGGTTGTTGGCACTTGCGGGATCGTCCGTGACTCGCTGGGAGGTTTGTGGTGGTGCTGGATCCGGAGAACCTGTACGAGGTGGACTCCGACGTACCGGACCTGACCGGGGCCGTCCTGCTGCACCATTTCGACGGCTTCATGGACGCCGGTGCCGCGGGCAAGCTCCTCGTCGAGCACATCCTCACGAGCTACGAGCACCGCGTGGTCGCGCGATTCGACGTCGACCAGCTCATCGACTACCGGTCGCGGCGCCCCAGCATGATCTACGCGACCGACCACTTCGAGCCGCAGCCCGCGCCCGAACTGGTCGTCAACCTCGTCTTCGACGCGGCGGGCTTCCCCTTCCTGGTGCTCAGCGGCCCTGAGCCGGACTTCCGCTGGGAAACCTTCATCGCCGCCGTGCAGCAGCTCGTGGACCGCTGGCAGGTCGGCACGACCGTCGGCTTCCACGGCATCCCGATGCGCCTGCCGCACACCCGCCCGCTGGGCGTGACCGCCCACGCGACCCGCCGCGAACTGGTCTCCGGCCACCAGCCGTTCTTCAGCCGCGTCGAGGTCCCCGGCAACGTGGCCGCGATGCTGGAGGTCAGGCTGGGCGAGCACGGCCACGACGCCATCGGCTTCGCCGCCCACGTCCCGCACTACCTCGCGCAGTCCACCCACCCGGCGGCCGCGCTGGTGCTGCTGGACACGATCACCCGCACCACGGGCTTGGCACTGCCGTCCGACGTGCTGCGCGAAACCGCCCGCCGGGCCGACGCGGAACTCCAGCGCCAGGTCTCGGAGTCGGAGGAGGTCTCGGAGGTCGTGGCCGCCCTGGAACGCCAGTACGACGCCTTCACGGGCGCCGAACGGCAAGACCAGAGCCTGCTCCTGGAAGAAGAGGAAATCCCCAGCGCGGACGAACTGGGCGCCGAGTTCGAAAAGTTCCTGGCAGAACAGGGCCCCCAGTAGCACCACACCAACACCGACGAAAGGGCCGCCCCACCAGGGGCGGCCCTTTCGTCGTCTTAACCGAACCGAGGCCGAGCGGCAATCCGCTGAGCCAACCGCCGAGCAGGAAGCCGCCGAGACCGCCCGTCCCACCCTGGATGGCTCTCCGGCCCAGAAGCAACACCCCGAAGGACCAGCAGCGCACGCAGGATCGTGGACGTGATCACCAGCTACCTCCTAGCAACGGACGTAAAACCACCGTAGTGACCAAGCCCGTCACCGCCAAAGGCTTTGACAAAGACACCCGGAAGCGAGGACCGGGTCGATTGCCCACCAACCCGAGCACACCGCCCCGGAGCAGCAGCCGATTTCGCTCGGGGATTTGACCCTCACCCCGGTAGACCGGGCAGGTGGCCACCACCTGCCCTTGAGCCCGATCACAGGGTCACGTCGAGGGGTCCCAAGCCAATCGCCGGGACTGGCAGCGGACACATCCCCGTGGAACCAGCGGCCATCCCACCGGAACCAGCAGCCGAACCCCACCTCAAGCCCGCATCACCGTGGCGATCGGAATCCGAGCCGCGCGGATGGCCGGGATCAACCCACCCAGCACGCCCGCGACCAGGCCCGCGACCACCCCGGCGACCCCGGCCTCCCAGGGAAAGGCCACGTCCTGCAAGAACGGCTCCCTCGACCCCAGGACCACGCTCACAGCCTTCAACCCCACCGCGCCGAACCCGATGGCGAACGCGGCCGTCAGCAACCCGGTCAACAACGTCTCCGCCAACACGATCCCGGCCAGCAGCATCCGCGGCGTCCCCACCGCCCTCCGCAGCGCGAACTCCTCGATCCGCTCCCCGACCGTGGCCAGCCCGACGTTCAGGATGCCCGCCACACCGATCAGCAGCACCAGCGCGGCCATCCCCAGGAAGATCCACCGCATCAGCGTCAACTGGGACCGCATCTCCTCCAGCGAGTTGACGGTCCGCACCTGGAGTTCGTCCGGGTTGACGCCCGCGGCCGTCAGCCTGCTCTTCAGCGTCTGCTGGAGGTCCGCGGTGGTGCCGGGCGCGAGCATCAGCTCCATGCCGCCGTAGCGCTGGTCGCTGAGGCTGTCCACCGGCATCCAGTTGAGCAGCTCGTCCGACCGCACGTAGGCCGCCGGGCCCCAGCCGCCGTCGTCCACCACGCCGATGATGCGCGGGGTGGTGTTGGCGACGGCGCCGTCCACGCGCATCTCCGCGGGGACCTGGTACTTGCTGAAGCCCTCGGCCGCCTGCTTGTTGAGGACGATCCTGGGGGAGAGCGACGGCGTGCTGCTGGAGTCCAGCCACTCGCCCGATTCCAGGCGGAACGGGCGGAACTGGCGGATGTCGCCGGTGACCGCCTTCATGCTGAGTTCGATGGCCTGGCCGGACGGGGCCTGGGCGGCTTCCTCGTCCATCGGCCTGCACTGGCCGCTCGCGTCGCACGTCATCGCCGGGCCGCGGAAGCCACCGCTGCCGTCCAGCGGTCCGCCGCCCTCGTTGATGGGCTTCACGCCGGGCTCGCCGATGACGGCCTTGCCCGAGGTCAGGCCCGCCACGTCCGCGCGGCCCTGGATCAGCTCCATCGTGATCGGGACGGCCTTCGGCGTGGGCGGCAGGTACATCTGGAGCGTGCCGTCCTTGCCCTGGCTGATCTCGATGTCGGACAGCAGCGCGCGCTGGGCGATCACCGACCCCGCCTGGACCGTGACCACGGCGAGCACGCCGAGGAACAGGCTGATCATGGACAGGAACGTGCGCATCTTGCGGGCCCGGATGCCCTGGCCGCCGATGATCAGCGAGGACCGGAACCGGCCGGACAGGCGGATCACGCGACCACCCGCTGCGGGGTGCGCTCGAAGACGCCGTTCGTCAACTGCATGACCCGGCCCATCTTCGCGGCGTGGTCGTGGTCGTGGGTCACGAGGATGAGCCCGCAGCCGCGGTCGGTCGCCGAGCGCAGGGCTTCCACGACGAGGTTGCCGGTCTCGGTGTCCAGCGCGCCGGTCGGCTCGTCGGCGAGCAGGATCTTCGGTTCGCGCACCAGCGCGCGGGCGATGGCGACGCGCTGCTGCTCGCCACCGGACAGCCGGGGCGGCTTGTGCTTGGCCAGGTGGCCGATGCCGACCCTCTCCAACGCCTCCATGGCCTTCGCCCTGCGCTTGCGGCGCGGCAGCCAGCCCTGGCCGTTGACGAGCGCCATGGACACGTTCTGCACGGCCGTCAGGTGCTTGAGGAGGAAGAACCGCTGGAAGACGAACCCGAACTCCTCGCTGCGCAGCGCGGCGGCCCTGCGCTCGGGGATGCGGGTGATGTCGTTGCCGTGCAACAGGTACTGGCCGCCGTCGGCGCGGTCGAACAGACCGATCAGGCTGAGCAGGGTGCTCTTGCCGGAGCCGGAGCGGCCGAGGATGGCGATGCTCTCCCCGCTGTGCAGGGTCAGGTCCGCGCCCGCGAGGATCGTGCGGGGCTCGCCCTGGCCCTTCAGGGTCTTGGTGAGACCGGTGATGCTGATCAGCGGCGTCATCACGACCCCGGCGTGGGGTTGTTCTGGTCCTGCGGTGCGGCGGGCAGGTTCGGGCCCGGCATGCTCAGCGTCTCATCACCGGTCAGACCGGACTTGATCTCGACGACCTTGCCGTCGGTCAGACCGAGCACGACGTCCGCGATCACCTTGCTCCCGTCGGACTTCACGATCTCGACCTTGCCGTTGCCCTGGCCGCCCGCGACGGCCTCGACCGGTACCACGAGCGCGTTGGCGGAGGTCTGCGTGACGACCTCCAGCGTCGCGGCGGCGCCGTTGATGAGCTTCACGTCGTCGGGCGCCGTGCACACCAGCCGCAGACCGGTGGACTCGGACTTCTGGCCTCCCGCGTCGGGCTGGGGCTGCTGCTGCTTCGGCGAGTCGGTGGGTTTGTCGGCGTCCGCCTCGGTGTCCTTGTCCTCCGCGGGGGTGGGCGCGGGCACGGTGCCCGCGGGCAGGGCGGCGATCGTGCCGAGCACGGCGCACGGGAACGGCCCCGGCCCGTTCTTGATCTGCCCCTGCACCGACGCGGCCCCGTCGGCGATCTTGTAGGCCTGGGCGCTGTCGATGTCGGCGGCGATGCCGTACCCGGCGAGCTTCGCGGAGGCCACCGGCATCCCCGCGGTCACCGTGGACTTGTCGTCCACCAGCCGCCCGGAGAACGTCGCTCCCGCGGGCACCTCGAACCACGTGGGCGAGCCGTCGGCCCACACCGACCCGACCCTGGTGGCGGTGGTGGGCGTGCCCGCGGGTTCCTTCACGTCCATGAACCGCACCTGCCCGGCCACCGGCGCGACGAGCCCGAACACCGGGTTCATCGTCACCTTGCCGGTGAGGCTCACCTTGTTGGTGAGGTCCTGCCGGGTGGGCTTGGCCGTGGTCATCGCGGTGCCCCTGGGCGCGAGGTCCGGGTTGACCGGAGCCCCACCTGACGAGCCGCAGGCGGTCGCGGCGACGGCCACGACGGCCAGCCCGCCCAAGCGGACGAGGACTTGCTTCAACACCGGGTATCCCCCAACTGATGAGTCGCGGTCGGACTCGACCTGAAGGTCTAGACGCCTATCAGACGATCCGGGTTGCACGTCCCGCTTCGGTAAATCGGCCGAAGGGCGAATAGCCGATCGGCCGATTGCCGGGTGAACGGATCCGTGCCCGACGCCCTGACCAGCTCTTCTCCCAGCAGGAACACGGCGAGAGCCGCCCGTGTCCGAACAGGACACGAGCGGCTCTCGCCGATCGGGGGTCTAGCGGGTCGGGATCAGACGGTCCACTTCTGGTTCGCCGCG
Source organism: Umezawaea sp. (assembly GCF_057122925.1). Taxonomy (NCBI): domain Bacteria; kingdom Bacillati; phylum Actinomycetota; class Actinomycetes; order Pseudonocardiales; family Pseudonocardiaceae; genus Umezawaea; species Umezawaea sp. Next base: position 27,605 of record NZ_DBNGPQ010000041.1, read on the forward strand.
CCCGTGCACTCCCACAGGTGCGTGCGGGTGCCGTCGCCCGGGTTGTTGCCGATGACGTCCAGGCACTTGTTCGCCGGGATGTTGACGATGTCGCGCGCCCCGCTCACGGCCCACTGCTGGGCACCCGTGCCGTTGCAGTCCCAGAGCTGGACCAGCGTGCCGTTCGCGGTGCCCGCCGACGCCGCGTCCAGGCACTTGCCCAGCGCGCGGATCGTGCCGTCACCGGGACGGCTCCAGTTCTGCGCGGCGTTGCCGTTGCAGCCGACGATCTGGATCGGCGTGCCGTTGGCGCTGTTCGCGCCCGCGACGTCCAGGCACTTGCCCGCGAGGCCGATGATCTGGCCGCCACCGGGCTGCGGGCTGTCCGACGTGGTCACCCGGACGTAGTCGATGAGGAGCTGCTGCGGGAACTGGGTGCTGCTGTTGGGGTCGCCGGGCCAGTAGCCGCCGACCGCCAGGTTCATGATGATGAAGAACGGCTTGTTGAACACCCACTGCCTGCCGCCGAGGTCGGCGGGCGTGCGGGTCTGGTAGACGTTGCCGTCGACCGACCAGCGGATGGAGTTCGGGGCCCAGTCGATCGCGAACGTGTGGAAGCCGTCGGAGAAGTTCGGGCCGTTGTAGGCCGCCCCGATGCCGCCGGAACCCGAGTAGCCGGGCCCGTGCAGCGTGCCGTGGACGGTGTTGGGCTCGAAGCCGACGTTCTCCATGATGTCGATCTCGCCGCTGCCCGGCCACGGGTTGCCGGTGTTGATGTCGGCGCCCAGCATCCAGAAGGCGGGCCACATGCCCTGGCCGCGCGGCAGCTTCATCCGCGTCTCGTAGTGGCCGTACGTCTGGGTGAACCTGCCCGCCGTGTTCAGCCGCGCCGACGTGTACTCGCAGCGCCCGTACCAGCAGTTGTAGTTGGCCGGGTTCTCCTTGCGGGCGGTGATGACGAGGTTGCCCGCGCCGTCGGTCGCCGCGTTGCTGCGGCTGTTCGTGTACATCTGGCGCTCGTGGTTGTTGACGTTGTCACCCGTCTCCAACTGCCACTTGCTGCCGTCGACCCCGCCGCCCGCCGGACCGTTGAACTCGTCCGCGAACGTGGTCGCCATGGCGCTGACGTCCTGTGCGGAGTTGGCGGGTGCGCTGCTGGCCGGGGTGGACACGGAGATCGCGCCCAGCGTCATCAGCAGGGCTGCACCCAGCATTCCGGCTGCTCGGGCACGCCGAAGAGGCCCTCGTGTCGACATCGCAGATCACCTTTCACGCAGGGTGGTGGCTCGTCGTCGAACCACTGATCGGCGGTCTTCAGGGGGGATCAGTGATAAATGGTCCGAACCACCTGGTGTGTGCGGAACGTTACTCGACGTCTTTGTTCAAGTCACGATGCAAGTAGGGGCAGCCTCCTTCATCGCTTCAGTGCGGACCGAGAACAAGCATTCCCCGATAGTGTGCTGACGAGGGCGCGACCCGCCTGCTTCACTGAACGAACGGTCGGTAGATCACCCCGGACCTTGGAGGACGACCCCGATGGCTCTGCTGCGCAGTTACGTCTCCGGCCACTGGCACGTGCCGACCGCCGAGGGCGCACCCCTGCACGACGCCGTGACGGGGGAGGAGATCGCCCGGATCTCCTCCGCGGGCATCGACATGGCCGCGGCGCTGCGGCACGGCCGCGAGGTCGGCGGCCCCGCGCTGCGCGAGCTGACGTTCCACCAGCGCGCGGCGCTGCTCAAGGCGCTCGGCTCGACCCTGCGCGAGCACCGCGACGAGCTGTACGCGCTGTCCGCGCGCACCGGCGCGACGAAGAACGACTCGATGATCGACGTCGACGGCGGCATCGGCGTCCTCCTCGGCTACGCCAGCAAGGCCAAGCGCGAACTGCCGAACGACACGGTCTACGTCGACGGCGCGCTGGAGCCGCTCGGCCGCGGCGGCACGTTCGCGGGCCAGCACATCGCCACCCCGCTGCGCGGTGTCGCCGTGCAGATCAACGCCTTCAACTTCCCGATGTGGGGCCCGCTGGAGAAGTTCGCCCCCGCGTTCCTCGCGGGCGTGCCCAGCCTGGTGAAGCCCGCGTCGCAGACCGCGTACCTGACGGAGAGGCTCGTCGAGCTGATGATCGGCTCCGGGCTGCTGCCCGAGGGCTCGCTCCAGTTCGTCTGCGGCAGCGCGGGCGACCTGCTCGACCACCTGACCGAGCAGGACCTCGTCGGCTTCACCGGCTCCGCCTCCACCGCGCAGCACCTGCGCACGCACCAGGCCGTCGTGCGCTCCAGCGTCCGGTTCAACGCCGAGGCCGACTCGCTCAACTGCTCGATCCTCGGACCGGACGCGGTGTCCGGCACACCGGAGTTCGACCTGTTCGTCAAGCAGCTCGTCACGGAGATGACGGCCAAGGCGGGCCAGAAGTGCACGGCGATCCGCCGCGCGTTCGTGCCCGCGCCGCTGATCGACGAGGTGTCCGAGGCCGTGTCCGCGCGGCTCGGCAAGGTCGTGATCGGCAACCCCGCCAACCCGGACGTGCGGATGGGCGCGCTCGCGGGCCTGGAGCAGCGCGAGGAGGTCCGCCGCTCCCTCAAGGGGCTGCTGGAGGCCTCGCGGATCGTGTTCGGCGACCCCGAGCGCGTCGAGGTCGTGGACGCGGACGCCGAGCGCGGCGCGTTCCTCTCGCCCGTGCTGCTGCGCGCCGACGACCCGGAACTCGCCCAGCCGCACGAGGTCGAGGCGTTCGGCCCGGTCAGCACGCTGATGCCGTACACCGACACCGAGCACGTCGTCCGGCTCGCCGCGCGCGGCCAGGGCAGCCTGGTCGGCTCGATCGTCACGGCGGACCCGGCGTTCGCCCGCGAGGTCGTGCTCGGAGCGGGCGCGTGGCACGGCCGGATGCTCGTGCTGGACCGCGACGACGCCAAGGAGTCCACCGGGCACGGCTCGCCGCTGCCCGCGCTGGTCCACGGCGGGCCCGGCCGGGCCGGTGGCGGCGAGGAGATGGGCGGTATGCGGGCCGTGCTGCACCACATGCAGCGCACGGCCGTGCAGGGCAGCCCGAAGGTGCTGGCGGCCGTCACCGGCCGCTGGGTGCCGGGCGCGCCGCGCACGGAGTCCGAGGAGCACCCGTTCCGCAAGAGCCTGGCGGAGCTGAAGGTCGGCGACAGCGTCGTGGCGGGTCCGCGCACGGTGACGATGGAGGACGTGGAGCACTTCGCCGAGTTCACCGGCGACACGTTCTACGCGCACATGGACGAGGACGCGGCGAAGGCGAACCCGTTCTTCGGCGGCCGGGTCGCGCACGGCTACCTCGTGGTCTCGTTCGCGGCAGGCCTGTTCGTCTCGCCCGAGCCCGGTCCGGTGCTGGCCAACTACGGCCTGGACAACCTGCGGTTCCTCACGCCGACGTTCCCCGGCGACGAGCTGACCGTGACGTTGACGGCGAAGCAGATCACGCCGCGCGAGGACAAGGACTACGGCGAGGTGCGGTGGGACGCCGACCTGGTGAACCAGGACGGCGCCTCCGTCGCGAAGTACGACGTGCTGACGCTGGTGGCGAAAACCCGCTAGTCCCGAGGGAAGGGGGTTCTCCGTCCACATCGGACGGAGAACCCCCTTCGCCGCACTAGGTGGTGGTGTAGGAGAGGACCTCGGCGCTCGTCCAGTCGCTGGACACGATCGTCGCGCCGATCCCGCCCAGCTGCCGGACCTTCGCCCAGGCGTCGGCGGGCGCCGGGTCGCGGCTGTCGACGGCGGGCGGCACGTTGTGCGCGTCCGTCATGACGACCAGGTACTTCCCCCCGAGGTAGGGGCCGCCGCCGAAGCCCGCGAAGGCCGAGGCGTTGCCGTCGAACGCGACCATCCACGGCTTGCGCGCGCCGCCGCGGTCACCCGTGCGCGGGTCGGTCGCCGACGCGCCGTTGATCGCCGGGAACGAGAGCGCGGAGGAGAGCGTCCCGCTGGAGTTCGCGGCGATCAGCCGGTCGGCGACCTCCAGGTCGGTGTCGTAGGTGTCGAACGGGTTCCCCAGCTCGAACGTCCCGTTCTCCAGGATGACGATGAACTTGCCCGTCAGCGCCGACCGCGACGGCCAGCCGCTCGCCCGCACCGCGGTGTCGAGGTCGGCGTGACCGCCCTTGAGGTTCGCGGGGGAGAACACGTTGCCCGCGCCCAGGGTGTTCGCGAGCAGGGTGTCGAACTGCGGCACCCCGAAGCCCGCGCGGCCGTCGAAGCCGTTCTTCATCTCGACCTTGAGGACCATCGGGGCGTGGTTCGGGTTGCGGTCGTGCCACAGCCGGACGTTGCGCAGGCAGCCCGCGAGGTTCTGGTTGCGGCTGCCGGACCGCAGCCCCTCGTAGGTCGTCGAGCTGGAGCAGTTGTTGGCGTTGCCGGGGTCGTGGCCGACCTGGAAGTCGTTGGTGAAGAGGAAGTTCGTCCACACGTCGATCTCGATCATGCCGGGGTTCCGGTCGAGCACGTCGACCAGCCAGGGGGCGGTGGCCTGCGTGTAGCTGTTGTGCAGGCCGACGGCCGTCGTTCCGGTGGCGGTCGGCGTCGCCTGTGCGGGTGGCGCTACCGCGATCAGCAGGGCGGCCGCGACCACCGCGGCCGTGATTCGCTTCATCCGAGACTCCTCGCACTGGACGTTCCCGTTCGGTTGCGCAGCGTAGGAACGTGAAGAGTGATCACGATGAACGCCGGGTGGCCGGTGCGGGAAGCGTCGACGGACGTCAACACTTGACGGTGGCGCGACGGATGTCGACCTTCAGCTTCGGTGCCCCGTCAACCGGTGCGGGCTCCTCGGGGGTCGGTGCGACACCCGCGGCGGCGACCGCGTCCACCGTCTTCAGGCCCTCCTCGCCGATGGTGCCGAACACGGTGTAGTTGGGGCGCAGCACCGAGTCCGACGTGACGAGGAAGAACTGGCTGCCGTTGGTGTCCGGCCCGGCGTTGGCCATCGCGAGCGTGCCGCGCGGGTAGGTGCGGCGCTCGCCCGTCGGGTCGTTCGGCGCGGGCGGGAGGGTGGTCGGCAGCTCGTCCTTGTACCGGTAGCCGGGGCCGCCCTCGCCGGTGCCGCTCGGGTCTCCGCACTGGAGCACCTTGAGCGTCGGGTACGTCGTCAGCCGGTGGCAGGTGGTGACGTCGTAGAAGCGGTGCTCGGCGAGGTGGATGAAGCTCTGCACCGTGCACGGGGCCAGCGCGCGGTCCAGGGTCAGCGGGATCGGGCCCCGGTTCGTCTTCAGCAGGACGTCGACCGTGCCGCGGTTCGGGGTGTGCCTCGGGTCCTTGGGCAGGCGGACCGGGCGGGCGGCGGGTTCCTCCGGGGTCTTGGTGTAGGCGCAGGGACCGCGGGTGACGTCCGGTTCCGCTGACGCCGCTGGGGCGGTGCCCAGCAGCAAACCGGCCGTCGCCACCGCGGCGAGCGCGATCGTCTTGCTGTCCAACTCGGGTCCTCCTCGACTCGGGGCGGTTGGGTCGTCTCTAGTGGAGGTCCCGTTCGGCCCGCAAGGGCCGGTGGTCTGGGACGTGGATCATCTCGTGGGCCGACGCGTGCGCGACTTCGGTCATCCGATGATCCGGGTCGGTGGTGGATCTTCCACGGGGGAGCGGGATGCGGTCGGTTCTGGTGTTGGTGGCGGTTCTGGGGTTGCTGGTCGGTGTCGGCGGTGTCGGCGGTGTCGGCGGTGTCGGCGGTGTCGGCTGGGGTGCGGTGGCGGTCGCGTCGCCCGCCGTCGTGTGGACGCCCTGCGGTGAGCACGGGGCCGAGTGCGGGACGGTGCGGGTGCCGCTGGACTGGGGGAACCCCGGCGGGGAGCGCATCACGCTGGCCGTGAGCCGGTTGCGGGCCGCCGATCCCGCTCGGCGGATCGGGGTGCTGTTCTTCAACCCCGGTGGGCCCGGTGGGGCGGCCGTCCCGTTCGTGCGGGACGAGCCCCGGCTGTTCCCGCCGGAGCTGCGGGAGCGGTTCGACGTCGTCGGCGTCGATCCGCGCGGCGTGGGGGAGAGCGTGCCCGCCATCGCGTGCGAGCTGCCCCCGACGGGGGTGGAGCAGTTCCCCGAGTCCCGTGCGTCGTTCGACCGGCTCGTCTCCTACAACCGGGAGGTGGCGCTGGGGTGCCTGCGGGCGACCGGGCCGTTGATCGACCACGTCGACACGGTGAGCGCCGCTCGGGACTTCGACGTCGTGCGGGACGTGCTCGGGGAGGCTCGGGTGTCGTGGCTCGGGTTGTCCTACGGGACCCTGCTCGGGGCGACCTACGCCGGGGTGTTCCCCGCGCGGGTGCGGGCCGCGGTGCTGGACGGGGCCGTCGACCACGCGGTCGGGTCGCGGCGGATGGCGCTCGACGAGGCCGTGGTGCACGAGGAGGTGTTCGGGCTCTTCGCGCGGTGGTGCGCCGCGGACGCGGGGTGCGCGGCGCACGGGCGGGACGTGGTGGGGGAGTTCCGCGAGCTGCTGGCCCGGCCGGGACCCGGTGCCACCGCGGCCCAGATCGGGTACGGGGTGTACTCGGGGCTGTCGATCAGGTCGCAGTGGCCCGCCGTGGCGGAGATCCTGGTGACGGCGTTCGGCGGGGACACGTCGGCGTTCGCGGGGGTCGGGAGTGACGCCGCCTACCGGGTGATCGCGTGCCACGACTTCCCGTCGTCGGTGCGCGGGGCCGCGGACATGGCCGCGCGGGTGGCCGAGGTGCGGGCTGCCGCTCCGGTGACCCGCGGGTACGTGGAGGGGTGGGACGTGCAGGCCGGGTGCGCCGGGTGGCCCGTTCCGGCCCGGAACCCCTGGGGGCCCGTGGTGGTGCGCGGGGTGCGGAACGTGATGGTGGTGAGCGGGGCGCACGATCCCGCCACGCCGCACGTGTGGGGGGTGGGGTTGGCCGGGCAGATCCGCGGGGCCCGGTTGGTGCGGTGGGACGGGGTCGGGCACACGGCGTGGTTCAACGACGTGGACGTGAGGGGGGTCGAGGTGGGGTACCTGGTGGAGCCTCGGTAGGTGGGGCTCGGTGGGTGTGGGTTCGGTGGGCGGCTCGGTGTTGGTGCGAGTTGGGGCGGCTCGGTGGTGGTGCGGGTCGGTGGGTTGGTTCGGGCCGGTTGTGGTGCGGGTCGGTTGTGGGGCGGGCCGGTTGTGGTGCGGGTCGGTGGTGCGGGTCGGTCTCACCCCGCTCGCGCGATTGTCTCCAGCTTCGCCCTTGGTTTGTCAAGGCGGGAAAGATGCCTTGACAAACCAAGGGCGAAGTGAGGGCGCTTCGGATCGGGGTGAGGCCGGGGGTGTGGGTTCGAACTCGGGTGGCGCCTTGGTTGTGAGTCGGGTTTTCAAGCCCCGGTTCGGGTTGCGAGCCGTGTTCCGTGTTCCGTGTGGTCGGGTTGTGCTTCAACGTCAAGAGCCCGGCCTCGGAACTGTGTTCCGGGGCCGGGCTCCTGGTGCTGTGGTCAGCCTACGATGCGGCGGATGGTGTTGATCGGGCCGATGGAGTCGATCGGCGCGGTCTTCACCGGGACGCCCTCGGTGGAGGCGTGGACCGCGGTGTTGCTGTCCACGACCATCGAGACGTGGCCCTGGTCGGCGTAGTAGATGACCAGGTCGCCCGGCTGGACCTCGCTGCGCGAGACCGCGCGGCCCAGGACCGCCTGCGCGTACGTGGTGCGGCCGATCGAGATGCCCGCCTCGCGGTAGGCGGCCTGCATGAGGCTGGAGCAGTCCCAGGAGTTGGGGCCGTTCGAGCCGAACACGTAGGGCTTGCCGCGCTGGCCGAGCGCGAAGTTCACGGCCGTGGCCGCCGCGCCGGAGGCGTCCACCGTGATCGGCGTCTGCTCGCTGCCCGCGGCGAGGGAGTTCCTCGTGGTGCTGCTGAGGGCGTTGTAGGCGGCCTTGGCCTCCTTGACCCTGCCGTCCAGCTCCTCGGCCTTCTTGTCGATGTCCTCCAGCAGCTTGGCGGCATCGTCCTTGGCCTTGCCCGCGCGGTCCGTCGCGTCCTTGGCCGAGACGCGGGCCTGGTCGGCGGTCTCGACCGCGCTGGACAGCTTGCCGAGCGCCTCGCTGTTGTCCGCGGCCAGCACGCTGATCGCCGACATGCGGTTGAGGAAGTCCTGCTGCGAGTCGCTCACCAGCAGCGCGGAGAGGTTGTTGAAGCGCGCGCCTTCGAAGGACGCCTCGGTGAGCAGGTCGACCTGGCCCCGGAACTGCTCCTCGGTCGCCTTCGCCGCGTTCTCCGCGTCCGTGGCCGCCGTGAGGTCCGTGTTGGCCTTGCCCAGCTCGTTCTCCGCGACCGTGAGGGCCTCCTGGGCCTTCAGGTGGTCGGCGTTGAGAACCTCGGCCTCGTGCGAGAGGTCGTTGTACTTCTGGAGCGCCTCGGACGCGGGGTCGGCCTGGGCGTAGGGGGCCGTGCCGAGGACTGACGCGGCGACCGCGGTGGCCGCCAGCGCTCCCTGAAACATCCGCTTGCGTGGTTGCGACGACACGTCGCGCAGCCTCCTTCGTCGGTACTTCCCACCTTGTGCCCAGGGGGCACTGTCACAGTCTGTGCGGCGGTGACCTGGCCGTTTAACCCGGAAGGGTTACTGCCTGGCGCGAAGTCTCGATCAGGTTACGGAACGTCTTGCTTGGAGTCCACCTTCGGGTTTAAACCGCCCCTAACGGCCCTGCGGGAATGACCTGCCGCACAAAATCGTTTGAACCGGTGAGTTGAAGTGTCAACCTGGAGGAAACCATGCCCGCGGTCACCGTCACCGACATCACCAGCCTGGCCCGGATCCCCGAACCCGCCCCCGAGGCTGTTGACCGGAAAGTCCGTTCCGTAACCACTGGTCCGCAGGGGTTCGAGGGCGAGGGCTTCCCCGTCCGCCGGGCGTTCGCGGGCATCGACCTGGCCGACCTCGACCCCTTCATCCACATGGACCAGATGGGCGAGGTCGACTACGGGCCGGGTGAGCCGAAGGGCACCCCGTGGCACCCGCACCGCGGGTTCGAGACCGTGACGTACATCATCGACGGCGAGTTCGAGCACGCCGATTCGCACGGCGGTGGCGGCAACATCACCAACGGCGACACGCAGTGGATGACCGCGGGCGGTGGCGTGCTGCACATCGAGAAGCCGACCGAGGAACTCGTGCGGACCGGTGGCGTCTTCCACGGCGTGCAGCTGTGGGTCAACCTGCCGCGCGCCCAGAAGTGGGTGGAACCGCGCTACCAGGACCTGCGCGGCAACCAGTCGGTGCTGCTGACCTCCCCCGACGGCGGCGTGCTGGTGCGCGTCATCGCGGGCGACGTGGCGGGTCACCAGGGCCCCGGCTCGACCTACACGCCGATGGCCATGCTGCACGCCACCGTGAGCCCCGGAGCACGCGTGAGGCTGCCGTGGCGGCCGGACTTCAACGCGCTGGTCTACGTGCTGGCCGGTGACGGCACGGTCGGTGCCGAGCGGCGGCCGATCTCCACCGGGCAGCTCGCGCTGTTCGGGCCCGGCGACACGATCGTGCTGGACGGCGCGGGCAAGCAGGAGTCCCGCTACGCCGAGATGGAGGTCGTCGTGCTGGGTGGCGCGCCGATCCGCGAGCCGGTCGCGTGGGGCGGGCCGTTCGTGATGAACACGCGCGCCGAGGTGCTCCAGGCGTTCGAGGACCACCAGGCCGGGCGGCTCGGCAGCATCCCCGCCCAGTACCTGCCGCACGGCGACATCGGCGGTCAGATGTCCTGACCTGGCAAGGAGAGTGCGGAACGTGCGACGGCCCCCAGCTCACCTGGGGGGTTGGGAGCCGGGGGCCGTGTACACGCCGGGTGCGGTCAGGGGGGTCGACAACACCGGGCAAGCAAGAGTCTATGCGGTGAATTGGATTCGTGTACGCCAACCTCGCGGAGAAGGCCATGCGAATTTCCGATCCGGTCAACTCGCCATGGCGGCGGCGAAGCTGCTGAGCGCCTCCCGGTCGGGGCGGCTGGTTTTGCTGATCAAGCTCGCGACGTGCTTCTCCACGGTCCTGGGGGAGATGTGCAGGCGCGCCGCGATGGCCTTGTTCCCCATCCTGTTGGCCAGCAACAGGAACACTTCGAACTCCCGAACAGTGACGCCCAGCACCCTCAGCTGGCGCGGCACCTGATCGGTGCCGGTGCGCCGCTGCTGCACGGTCGCGCCGACCTGCCGCAGCAGGCCCCGGCACGCGCTCGCGACCGGCGTCACCTGCGCCTGGTGGAAGTACTCCTCCGCACCGCGCAGCCACGCCACCGGGTCGCCCCAGCCGTCCGCGTGCGCCGCCTCGGCGACCAGCCGCAGCCCGAGGTGCCGCGCGACCGGGAAGATCGACGCGGCGTCCTGGGCGGCCCGCACGGCGGCCTCGGCCTCGGCGGCCCTGCCGTCCCGGCCGAGCAGCACGGCGTGCGCCAGGTCGGCGAACACCCGGTTCCACCGCATCCGGCTCGCGGCGGCGCTGGTGATCTCGCGGTGGTGCGGCCACCCCACCCGGCCCGCGAGCACGCCGAGCAGCAGGTGCAGCCCGTGGCGGCCCGCCAGGTGGAAGATCGTCGGGTTCTCCGCCTCGTGGGCCAGCGCCTGCGCCAGCTCGCTCTCCGCCAGCTCGCGGTCCTCCTCCAGCAGCGCGCAGAACGTCCGCGCCAGGCCGAAGCACAGCGGCTGCTCCTGCGAGGCGCCGCCGTCGGAGACCGCGCGGAACTCGGTGAGGGCGTGCTCCATGCCCTGCCGGTCGAGCCGGTGCGCGGCCGACGTCGCCTTGACCATCAGCAGGTACCGGGTCAGCGGCGTCATCTTGAGCCGCGAGGTGACCCTGGCCGTCTGCTCGACCAGCTCCGCCGCCCCGGCGTGGTCGCCCACCAGCACCGCGTGCAGCGACCGGATCGCGTCGACGTTGTAGGCGATGGTGATCGCGCCGACCCGCTGCGCCTCCTCGCGGGTGCGGTCCAGCGACGCCGTGGTCGCGTCGACCAGCCAGTCGTTGCCCGCGATCCGCACCATCGCGTACACCTGCTGGATCGGCAGGTCGTGCTCCTCCGCCAGCTTCCTGGCCTGCTCGAAGCACGCGTTGGCCTCGGCGGTGTCGTCCTCGCGGGCGATCATGCCCAGCACCTGCCACGCCTCGCAGCCGACCAGCGGCAGCGGCACCCGCGCCGCGGCGTCCACGGCCCGGCGCGCGAGCGCCGCGGCCGTGTCGATCCGGTCCGTGCTCTCGGTGTGCACCGTCAGCATGGCCGCCACGACGTCCACCGGCGCGGTCTGCTCGTCCCCGGCGTCGCGGCCCAGCAGCGCGCGGGCCGCGCCGACCTGGCCCATGCCGTAGTCCCACCGGCCCGCGATGTGCGCGGCCCGCGCGAGTTCGGTGTGCAGCCTGACCCGGCGCGGCTTGGGCAGCCCGGCGGCCGCCAGCTCGGCCAGCGTGTCGGTGAGCGCGATGGCGGACTCGAACTGGCCCGCCTCGGTCAGCGCGGGCAGCAGCGACTCCAGCACGTCCGCGCGGATCTCCGGGTCCACCCCGCTCGCCAGCAGCCGGTTCGCCTGGTCCAGCAACGTGATCGCCGACCCCGGCGCGCCGCCCTTGAGCGCGCGGCGACCCGCTTCGGCCAGCAGCCCGCCCGCGCGCGCGTCCTCGCCCGCGTCCAGGCGCAGCGCCGCGACCAGCGCGCACCACTCGCCGGGCAGGTCGGGGTGGGCGGCCTGGATGGCGTCGGCCGTGCGGCCGGAGATCTCGGCCCGGTCGCTGGGCGTGAGCTGCGCGCGCAGCGCCTCCGCCGTCAGCGGGTGGCGGAAGGCGTACCAGTCCGGCGCGGGCTCGTCCGGGGTCACGAGCTGCGCCGCGACACCGGCGTGCAGGTGGCTGAGCAGGCCCCGGTGGTCCATCCCGGTCACCCGCCGCACGATCGAGAGCGGGAACCGGTGGCCCAGCACGGCCGCCACCGACAGCAGCTCACGGCCCTGCGGCCCGAGCCGGTCCGTGCGGTGCGCGATGCTGCGCACCAGCGCCGTCGGCACCTCGATCCGCAGCTCGCCGAGCACCCGCCAGCCGTCCGGGCCCGGCACGAGCAGACCGCTGCTGACCATGCCGTGCAGCAGTTCCTCGACGACGAACGGGTTCCCCGCGCTGTCGGCCCACAGCCGGTCCGCGACCTCGGCGGGCACCGCGTCGCGTTCCACCTCCAGGCAGGACGCGGCCATCCGGCGGACCTCGTCGCGGTCGAGCCGCGCCAGCTCCAGCACCACGCCCGCGCCGCGGCGCGCCGCCAGCGTCACCACGTCCAGCGCGTCGCCGGGTTCGCCCCGGACGGTCGCCAGCAGCACCACCGGCTGCTGGTCGAGGTTGTCCGCCAGGTACTCGATGACGGCGAGGGTCTCGGCGTCGGCGTCGTGCAGGTCCTCCAGCACCAGCAGGCACGCCTGCCTCCTGCCGACGGCGGAGAGCAGCCGCAGGACCGCTTCGGCCAGGACGACCAGCGACTCGCCGTTGTGCTGGGCCTCGCCCCGGCTCCACTCGGGGATGAGCCTGCCGAGCACCGGCTTGTAGGGCCCCAGCTCCACCTCGTCGGGCGCCTCGCCACCGCGGAACAGCGACAGCAGCGCCTCCGCCAGCGGGCGGAACGGGACCATCGGGCCGATCGTGCTGCCCCGACCGCGGAGCACCCTCATGCCGCTGTCGAACGCGCGGCCCGCGGCCACCCGCGCGAGCCTCGACTTCCCGACACCCGCCTCACCGACGAGGAAGACGGCACCGCCGCGACCAGCCCTGGCGTCCTCCAGAGCCCGCTCCAGCTCGTGCACTTCCTTGTCCCGGCCGACCACCACCGGCGCGCGGGTCTGCATGAGGGTGACCTTAGCGAGCATCCGGCGTGCGCCGGTTCCGCTATTCGAATGCCGAATGCGGGGCACCGGACGGCCTGCACCCCCAGGGGGCAGGCCGTCCGGGCGAGGGGACGGTCACACGGGCAAACCGGGCGCGCTGACCGTGGTGAAGGAGTTGGTCCCGTAGGCCAGGACGGCCATGCCCGCGGTGAGGGCGATGCCGGAGAGCACCCTCGTGCGGATCCCGGCCGTGGTCCTGCCGGACAGCGCCATCTCGCCCGCGGGGCTGGTACCGGCGTCGAACTCGTCGTCGTCGATCGCCGGTACCTCGGTGTTCATGGCGTCGTTCATCGGAAATCTCTCCTTGAGGGGTGTGAGTTCTACCGTGGTTGGAGCAGGAGCACCGAAGGTACGTGGTCGGTGAACCCGAGTCGGAGGAGTCCGTAGCCGATCCCGGACAGCCCGGTGAGCAGACCTGCGGAGGGGACGCCGCCGGGGGTCCCGCAGCGCGCCCCGTACTGGTCGAGCGCGCCGAGCACGAGCCCGGCCCGCCGGGTCCTGGCGGCGGCCGCCCGCTCGTGGCCGCGCTCCGCGAGCACCGTCAGCGCCTCCACGACGCCCAGCTCCCCGTGGCACAGGCTGAGGTCCCGCAGCGGTTCGTGCACGGCGAGCGCGTTGATGCACCGGTCGAGGTGCAGCGTGTACGCGTCCAGCGGCTGTTCGGGGTGCGCCACGTGGGCGAGCACCGCGCCGGACAGGCCGGAGCACCAGCCGTGGTCGGCCTCGCCGACGGGCAGCAGCCGCTGCCGCAGGCTCCGGTCGGCGCGCAGCGCGGCCCGGCCGGACACCGCGTGCCGGACGTCGCCGCCCGCCGCGGCGAACCGCAGCAGCGCCCAGCCGACCCCGGCAGCGCCGCGGGCGAACCCGTCGCCGGCGGCTGCCCGCTCGGCGAGCCGGTCGGCGAAGCGGGCCGCCAGCTCACCCGCCAGCGGCAGCCCGGTCTGCGCGTGCACGGCGAGCATCGCGGCCAGGCCGCCCGCGCTGCCCTCGACCACCGACGACGACTCGTCCCGCAGGTCGCGGGCCAGCTCCACGGACCGCTCCAGCCAGCGGGGCAGGTCGGGGTCGTCGGCCAGGATCGCGGTGAGCCGGGCGAGCGCGTAGCTGATGCCGCCGAGGCCGTGGAACCCGCCGCTGCCGACGGCGGGCGCCAGCTGCGGGTCGGCGGCCAGCACGTCGAGCAGGTGGGGGATCGGCCGCAGGGCGTCGCGGGCGAACTCGGTGTACCGCTCCGCGCCGGTCAGGGCACCGAGCTGCGCCAGGAACAGGGCGACACCGGTGTAGCCGTTGGACAGGCCCGCGCCCATCGGCATGACGGTCCAGTGCCGGTCGTCCACCAGCTCCAGGCCGAGCCAGTTGACCCGGTTCCCCTCGACGGTGGCGTGCGCCAGGATCTCGTCGGCGATGCCGCAGGCCGCTGCCAGCAGCCGCTGCGGGTCGGGCACGCCCGCCGTGACCCGCCCCGGCACCACGTCGGCGCCGCGGTGCTCGACCGCGCCCGACCGGCCCGCCAGCGACGCGGCGATCAGCCACTGCTGGTCGTGCCGGTCGACCTCGTCCATCCGCTCGACCTTGCGCAGCGCGGCCTCCAGACCGGAGACGGGCAGCAGGTCGGGGATGCGCTCGCCGGTCGACGTCCAGATGTCGCGGCTGCCGGGCCGCACGGTGAACAGGGGCACGTCGCCCGCCCACAGGTCGGCCAGCTCGTGCGGGACCAGCGCGCGCAGCAGCGCGTCCTCGCGGGCCTCGGTCCACAGCAGGTCCAGCGCCAGGTCGCGGTCCAGCGCGTCGCGGGCCACCTCGGGGTGCGTCGTCTCGTCCAGCGCCGTCGCGTAGGTGCGGGTGGCCCGCGCGACGAACCGCACCGGCACGTCGGCGCAGCGCCGCAGCAGGTCCAGCAGCTCGGCGCGGTGCGCGCAGATCGTGTCGTGGCCGACGCGGAAGCCCGCGAGCAGCGCGGTCTGGTAGTCGCTCGGCTCGGCCTCCTGGCCGCCGAGGCGGGGCCGGTTGTGGGCGCCGGTGCTCGGCGCGGTCCGCCGGACGAGCCGCATGGTGTCGGTGGCCGGGTCCAGCCAGTCGACCGTCTGGGAGGGGTAGGTGCGGTCCCGGTCGCCGCCCAGCCCGGACAGGTCGAACACGCCGTGGTCGCCGATCAGCATCTGCGGCAGCAGCGCGGTCCGCGTCACCGAGCCCGCCAGCGCGTTCGCCGCCGGGTCGGTGCTCGGCGCGGCGGTCAGCAGCGTCGGGTGGAACAGGGTCTCGACGTCGATCAGCACCGGCTGGTCGCCGCACGCGATCAGGTTCTCGTAGTGCATGTCCGTGCCGTCCACGGCGTAGACGAGCGCGAGCAGCGCGCCGAGCCGGTGGTAGAACCGGCCGATGCCGCTGACCTCCGAGCACTCCCCGTGCTCGACGAACTCGGCCCAGCCGTAGCCCTCGCCGCGCACCACCCTGACCCGGCGGAGCCCGAGGCGGGTGTGGCCGTCCAGCCAGCCCAGCATCTCGTTGAAGCGCACGTGCAGGTCGACCGGGCGGGGCTTGTAGACCAGCCGAGACCCGTCGGCGAACCGCAGCACGCACACCGTGCGGCCGCGGCCGTGCGAATCGCCCTGGCCGGACTCCACCGCGATGACCGCTCCGGGGTCGACCCCGTCGAGCAGGTCGGCCACGATCCGCTCGCGGTCGGCGGCGAACCGGTCGAGCAGCTCGACGTGCGCCGCCGCGCCGTGCAGCGAGGTCAGGGCGAGCAGCCGGGCCAGCACCGGGTAGCGGCGCAGCAGGTCGGCCAGGTCGACGTGGTCCACGAAGTGCGTGAACCGGTCCGCGGGCGTCGCGCCGACCAGGTCGCCGCGCCTGCGCGCCAGGTTCAGCTCCAGCACGAGCGTGCGGGCCGCGATCCGGACGAGCCTGCCGACCAGCTGCTCGGTGAAGGCACCGTCCAGCCTCGGGTCGTCGCCCGCCGCCTCGGCCAGCGGGCGCAGCACGTGGGCGAAGGCCTCGGACCACGTGCCGCCCGCGAAGGTGGTGGGGGCCGCGTTCGTGGTGGCGCGTTCCACGAACGCGGCCCACTCCGGCCGCCCGGTTCGGGCGGCCAGTTCGGGGGCCGGTTCGGCCAGCAGGGCGTCCAGCGCGTCCTCGTCCAGCCCGGCGTCCGCGAGGCGCTGGGCGAACCAGGCTTCGCTGTCGTGCGCCGAACGCCACTTCGCCAGCCGCGCGCTGGTCCGACCGCTCGTGACGACCGGCCGTTCCGCGAGGCGGAGACCGCCCGCCCACCAGCTGGCGGGCTGCTTCGCGGCGGGCGTGGGGATCACGGTTCGACGGTCTCACCCGCGTCGCCCGTTGGACATGGGTGCTTCGCCCCCAGATTCCCGCCGCGCCGCCCTCCGGCGGCTCCGACCGAAATGTGGGGGTGTCGTACCCATGTCCGCGACCGGGGTGGGGGGACACACTCGGCACCGCCCCACCCGAAGGCCTACCCAGCCGGAGAGGACCGCGCAGATGATCCTGCCGACCGCCGCCGCACCCCCGCTCCCACGGGCGCACGCCGTCCCGCCGGTGCCGCGTCCCGAGACCGCGGGCGTGGTGGCGACGTGAGCGGCCTCGGTGCGCTGGACTTCCCCGAGGACCAGGTCCGCGCTCGGGCGCGGGACGGAGCCGCGTGCGCGTTCCCGCCGGTCGAGCAGTACGGGCGCAGGCTGTTCGGCGCGTCGGTGGGCCGGTGCGTCGACGAGCTGGACACGATGCGGCTGGTGCCGCCGGTGTTCATGCCGCAGCGGCTGGAGAAGCTGATCGACCTGGACCGGGAGCCGGTGCACGGCGACGTCGACCTGACCACGATCATCGGCGGCCTCCAGTCGACCATGCCGGTCTACCTGTCGGCCTTCGGGTCCGCCGAGGTCGGCGGCACCGACCTCGGTCGGGCCGCGAGCAGGCAGGCCGGGGCGCTCGGCATCCCGGTCGTGCTCGGCGGGGACACCGACGGGCGCGGCGGGGTGGGCGGGTCGACGCTGGAGCGGATCCGCGCCTACACCGGCACCGTTCCCGACGGCTGGGGCGGCGTCGTGGTCCAGCAGGGGACCGCGGGCACCGAGGTGTGGGACCAGGTGTACCGCGACCCCGCCGTCCGGCCGCTGCTGGAGGACGGGCGGCTCGCGTTCGAGCTGAAGGTGGGCCAGGGAGCCGGACCCGGCCTCGGCGGGATGGCCGTGCTGGACGCCGACCGGGCCGCGCGCATCGCCGACGCGTTCGCGATCGACCCCCTGTTCGGCAACCGGGTGCTGCGCTCCGAGAGCCCCGGCACGTTCACCGAGGAGATCCTGCACAGGCAGGTGCGGCTCCTGTGCGACACCTTCCCGCTCGCCCGGATCTGGGTGAAGCTGCCGCCCGCGCGGGACATCGGTTCGGCCGTGCGGGTCGCGTGGCGGGCGGGCGCCGACGCGGTCACCGTGGACGGCGCCGAGAGCGGCACCGGCTGGGCGCCGTCGGGGTTCCTGGACCACGTCGGCCTCCCGCTGGCCGAGTGCCTGCGCCGGATCGGCGAGCCGGAGGGCTGCCTGCTGGTCGCCGGTCGCATGTGGGAGGGCAGCCGGGCCGCCAAGGCCGTCGCGCTGGGCGCCCGCGCCGTCGGGCTCGGCCGGGCCGCGCTGATCGCCGTGGACGAGGACCCCGAGGTGGGGTTGGCGCGGTTGGCGGAGTGCCTCGCGCTGGAGCTGCGGCTGCTGATCAGTTCGGTGGGGAAGTACGCGCCGTGGGCGCTGGACCGCGACGACGTGTGGACGCGGCCGTCGCCCGAGCAGATCCTGCTGCCGGAACAGGAGGTGCGGTCGTGATCGGGGGACGTGAGGTGTGGGCCGAGGTGGAGCCGTTCATGCTGCTCGGGCGCACGGGAGCCGTGCCGCGCGAGGTGCGGGCCGCTCCCCGGCCCGCCGTGCCGTTCGCCGCCGCCGCGGCCGCGCTGGCCGTTCCGGTGACCGGCAAGCCGGTGCTGGAACTCGTCGAGGGCGACGGCGGGGTCGGCGGGGCGCGGTCGTCCGCCGAGCTGGTGCTGGTGGTCCGGGTGGAGGAACAGGCCTGAGGGGACGCGGGCCGTGCGGTGCGGTCCGTCGCGGGAACCAGCCGTTCGAGGGGTGGCAGCCGGGGGTTCGGTGGGCACACTGAGCGTGTTCGCCCGACTACACCCCTGCGTGGTCGGGCCTGCACGAGAGGTGCTTGCCTTGCGACCCAGAACCCTGCTCACGGCCGTGCTGGTCGCGGCCGCCCTGGTCGTCCCGACAACCGCCGCGGCCGCTCCCGACCGCGTCCCCTACGTCTGGCGGGTGCCGGTCACGTCCACCGCCCAGATGCACCAGCTCGACCAAGCCGGATTCGACGTGACCGAGCGCGACTCCGACGCCGTCCTCGTGGTCGGGGACGCGGCGGAGGCCCAGCGCCTGCGCCGCGCCGGATTCCGACCCACCCGCTTCGACACGGTGTACAAGCCGGTGGAGGCGGGCGCGGCCGACGTCGGCACGGCGTCGTTCTACGGCGGGTACAAGACCGCCGCCGAACAGGAGGCCCACCTGGACGCCGTGGTCGCGGCCCACCCGGACCTGGCCACCCAGTTCGACATCGGTGACTCCTGGCGCAAGACCCGCGGGTTGAGCACCGGGCACGACATCAAGGCCATCTGCCTGACGAAGAAGCAGGCCGGTGACTGCGCCCGGACGCCCAACTCGACCAAGCCGCGGTTCACGATCGTCGCGCAGATCCACGCCCGCGAGTTGTCCACCGGGGAGCTGGCCTACCGGTGGATCGACTTCCTGGTGGACGGCTACGGGACGGACGCCGACGCGACGTCCATCCTGGACACCACCGAGGTGTGGGTGGTGCCGGTCGCCAACCCGGACGGCGTCGACCTGGTGGCGGCCGGTGGCAACAGTCCCCGGTTGCAGCGGAAGAACGCCAACAACCTGCGCGGGTGCAGCGGAACGTCGATCGGTGTCGACCTGAACCGGAACTCGTCGTTCAAGTGGGGCGGGGACTCGAACTCGCCCTGCACGGAGACCTACCAGGGTGCTTCGGCGAAGTCCGAGCCCGAGACGCAGGCCCTGGAGAACCTGTTCACGTCCATCTACCCGGACCAGCGGGGGACGTCGGACACGGCGCCCGCCCCCGTCACGGCTCGGGGGACGATGATCACGCTGCACAGCTACGGGAACGACATCATCATCCCGTGGGGGTGGACGTCCGCCACGGCCCCCAACGACGCGCAGATGCGGGCGTTCGGGAAGAAGATGGCTGCTTACAACGGTTATCTCGTGGGGACCAACGAGGAGACCGTCGGGTACGACACCAGTGGGACCACCGATGACTTCACCTACGGGGTGTTGGGGGTCGCCAGCGTGACGTTCGAGGTCGGGGCCTCCAGCGGGACCTGCGGTGGGTTCTTCCCGGCCTACTCCTGCGTCAGCAGTACGTTCTGGCCCAAGAACAAGGGGGCGTTCGTGGTGGCGGCCAAGGCCGCTGCCGCTCCTTATCGGAGTTGAGGTGGTGGGTGGGCCGGGCGTCCTGGTGGGCGTCCGGTCCGCCTGGTTCGGTCCTGCTTGGAACGGGTGGGTGCCGGTTGCGTCGGGTTGACTGGGCTGCTGGTCCCAGCGGGTGGCCGATGTGACTCGGGGACCCCTCGATGTGCCCCTGTGATCGGGCTCAAGGGCAGGTGGTGACCACCTGTCCGATCTACCGGGGTGAGGGGCAAGTCCCCCGAGTGACATCGGCCTTGGTTTCGGGAAGGCTGTGGCCTCCTGTTGGCTGGTCTGGTGTGTTTTTTGTTGTTGTGGCTTAGCATGTCCTGTTTATGCAGGTCGTTACTACCCGTGTTCGTGCCGGGTATGCGATGGGGTCGTTCGTCACCGGTGCTTTTGGCACTGTGCCCGGCTTGCTCCTGTTGCCCTATCTGACTGACGGTCTTGCTGTGCCTGCTGCTGCTGCCGGGCTTGTGGTGTTGTTGCCCAAGGCCTGGGATGTCCTGTTCAACCCCGTTGCCGGGCGTATCAGTGATCGCGCTGGGGTTCGGCGGCCCTTCTTGTTGGTGGGCGGGCTTGGGGTCGCGGTCTTGTTCGCCGCGTTGTTCGCTGGTGGGTCCGCTGTGTATGTCGCGGTGGTTTTTTTGCTGTGCGCCACCGCTTACGCGTTTTTTCAGGTGCCGTACGTCGCCATGTTGGCGGAGATCACCGAGGACTACGACGAGCGCACCCGGTTGATGGGGTGGCGGATGGCCGTGCTGGCGCTGGCGATCCTGGTGAGCGGGGCCGGTGCGCCTGCTGTGCGGGATGCGACCGGTTATCCGGTGATGGGTGTCGCTGTCGGGGTGCTGATCGTCGTCGGGACGCTGGTGACGTACTTCGGCACGGCTGGTGCCTCTGGGGTGCGGCGGGTTCCGGTTGCCGCTTCGCCTCGTGAGCTGTGGGCTGTTGTCCGGGGTAGCCGGCCCTTTCGGTTGTTGCTGACCGTTTTCGTGGTGCAGGCGGTCGGGCTGGGGACGATGTTGGCCGGGGTCGACTACTTCGCTCGGCTCGTCCTCGGGGATTCTCGGTACCAGACGTTGTTGTTCGTCGGTTTCGTCGGGCCCGCGCTGGTGGTGATGCCGTTGTGGCAGCGGGTGGGGCGGAGGTACGGGAAGCGGGTCGGGTTGGTGCTCGCCTCCGTGCTCTTCGCCGGTGCGGTGGCGGTGCTGGGGGCTTCGCTGGTGCTGCCCGCCGGTGTGGTCGTCGCGGTGATGGCGTTCGTGGGGATCGGTTATGCCGGGATGCAGGTGTTCCCGATGGCGATGTTGCCCGACGTGATCACGGCGTCGGAGAAGGCCTGCGGGTCCACGCGGGCAGGGTTGTTCTCCGGGGTGTGGACCGCGGGGGAGACGTTCGGGTTGGCGTTGGGGCCCGGTGTGTACGGGGTGGTGCTCGCCGCTGGTGGTTACGCCGCCAGTTCTGGCGGTGCTGTTGTGCAGTCGTCCGGTGCCGTGTTGGCTGCGTTGATCGGGTTCACGGTCGTCCCGGCCGTGCTGGCGTTGGCGGCGTTGCCGCTGCTGAGGGGTGAGGAGTCCGCGTGAGCGACTGGGTGCTGGACGAGCTGCGGGCGTTGCGGCGCGGGGACCTGCCCACCCACGGCGGGCGGACGTTGGCCTACGTCTACGACAGCGCGGTGCCCGGACTGGACGCGTTGGCGGCCGAGGCGCACGCGCTGGCGTCGTCGGTCAACGGGCTGGACCCCACCGCGTTCCCCAGCCTGCTGCGGCTGGAGAACGACGTCGTGGCGATGGCGTCCTCGTTGCTCGGCGGCTCCGCGGGCACGGTGGGCACGGTGACGTCCGGCGGCACCGAGTCGTGCCTGCTCGCCGTGGTGGCCGCTCGCGACTCGCGGCCCGAGGTGCGGAACCCGACCATGGTGGTCCCGGAGACGGTGCACGCCGCGTTCCGGAAGGCCGCCCACTACTTCGGGGTGCGGTTGGTCGCGGTGCCGGTGGACCCGGTGACCTTCCGGGCCGATCCCGTCGGCATGGCCGCGGCGATCTCGGCGGACACCGTGCTGGTGGTGGCGAGCGCGCCGTCCTACGCGCACGGGGTGGTGGACCCGGTGGTGGAGATCGCCGCCGCTGCCGCCGCGGCGGGGGTGCGGTGCCACGTGGACGCGTGCATCGGCGGCTGGGTGCTGCCGTACTTCGCCCGGCTGGGGGTCGAGGTGCCGTCGTTCGACTTCTCCGTGCCGGGTGTGACGAGCGTGTCCGTCGACCTGCACAAGTACGCCTACTGCCCCAAGGGCACGTCGGTGCTGCTGCACGCGTCGGCCGACCTGCGGCGCGCGCAGTACTTCGCCAGCGCGGACTGGCCGGGGTACACGATGCTGAACTCCACCACGCAGTCCACGCGCTCCGGTGGGCCGCTGGCCGCGGCGTGGGCGGTGACCCGGCACCTCGGCGACTCCGGGTACCTGGAGCTGGCGCGGAAGGCGTTGGGGGCCACGAAGCTGATCCTCGACGGGATCGCGGGCATCGACGGGCTGCGGGTGCTGGGCGAGCCCGGTTCGACGTTGATCGCGGTGGCCGCCGATCGGGCCGACCTCGACCTGTTCACGGTGGCCGACGAGATGCGGGCGCGGAACTGGTACGTGCAGCCGCAGTTCGCGCACGGGGCGTCGCCCGCGAACCTGCACCTGACCGTCACGGCCGCCAACGCGGGCAGCGAGGCCTCGCTGGTGGCCGACCTCGACGACTCCGTGCGGGCCGCGCTGGAGGCCGGGCCGGTGCCGGTCGCGGAGGAGGTCGTGGCGGCCATCCGCGCGTTGGACCCCGACGCGCTGACGCCGCGGGAGTTCGCCGGGCTGCTGGCCGCCGCCGGGCTCGGCGGGGGTGGGGCCGGGGTGCTGCCGGAGCGGATGGCTCCCGTCAACGCCCTGCTCGCCGCGGCCGGTCCGCGGTTGCGGGAACGGCTGCTGGTCGAGTTCCTCGGGGTCCTCTACTCCTGACGGAACGGGCGGGGCGGCCGTGGCCGCCCCGCCGGGCACTCACCGCTGCTGGGCGCGCACCCACTGCTCCAGCTCGTCGGGCGCGGACGGCAGGGCGCTCGACAGCAGCTGCACGCCGCCCTCGCGGACGACCACGTTGTCCTCGATCCGGACGCCGATGCCGCGCAGCTCCGGCGGCACGGTCAGGTCGTTCGGGTGGAAGTACAGGCCGGGCTCGACGGCGAGCGCCATGCCGACCTCCAGCGGGCCGTCGTGGTAGGCCTCGGCGCGCGAGTTGGCGCAGTCGTGGACGTCCAGCCCGAGGAAGTGGCCGACGCCGCAGACGATGTAGCGGCGGTGCTGCTGGCCGTCGACCGCCAGCGCCTCGTCGACCGACACCGGCAGCAGGCCCCAGTCGTCCAGGCCCTCGGCCAGCACGCGCATCGCGGCGCGGTGGAACGCGCGGTAGTCGTTGCCCGGCCGCACGGCGGCCAGCGCGTCGGCCTGGGCGCGCGCCACGAGGTCGTACACCTGGCGCTGGGCCGCGCTGTACTCGCCGGAGATCGGCAGCGTGCGGGTGATGTCGGCGGTGTAGAGCGTGTCGACCTCGACGCCCGCGTCCAGCAGCAGCACGGCGTCCTCCGGCACGACACCGTTGTTGCGCACCCAGTGCAGCACGGGCGCGTGCGGTCCGGCCGCGACGATCGAGGCGTAGCCGGGGCCGTTGCCGCTGGTCCTGGCCCTGCGGTCGAACGTGCCCTCCAGCCAGCGCTCACCGCCGCCCTTCACGGCCGTCGGCAGCTCGGCCGCGACCTCGGCGAAGCCGAGCACGGTGGCGTCGACGGCCTTCTGGAGCTGGCCGACCTCCCAGTCGTCCTTGATCCGCCGCAGCTCGGACAGCGTCCAGCGCAGCTCGGCGCTGTTCCCGCCGTTCGCGAGCGCGTCCAGCAGCGGGTCCGTGCCGTGGGCGGAGAACACCTCGGGCAGCCTGCCGCGCAGCGCCGCGGCGAGCTGGTCGATCGGGCGGCAGCGCAGACCGAGGGCCTCCGACCACTCGGTCAGGCCGGGGACCGGGCCGACCCACAGCTCGCCGTCGCGGGCGCTGGCGAAGAAGTCCGGTTCGTCCGGTCCTGCGGGCTCGTGCAGGAACAGCTCGGCGTCGCCGTCGCACAGCACCAGCACGGCGCCCTCGGCCGAGCAGCCGGTGAGCCAGGAGAAGTCGCTGTCCGGGCGGAAGCCGTAGTCGGTGTCGTTGGCGCGGACGGGCGCCCAGCCGGACGCGACGGCGATCCGCCGTCCCGGCAGGGCGGCGGCGAGCCGGGCCCGGTGGTCGGCGGCGGCACGGGCGGCGCCCGCGGTGAGCTGGACGGCGCGGTCGGTGTCGCCCCAGCCCTGGCGCACGTTCTCGCGGAAACCGGTGGCGTCGACGAGCCTGCTCGGGTCACGACGGGCGGGTCGGGTCATGCGATCCCCTCAGTACGGTGGTTCGGTGGCACGACTGTGCCATCCGCCCTGGCCCGGCCGCATCCCGGCTCACGCCGGAGCGGGGCCCGACGTGCCGTTCGCCACGTCGCCGCGACGGGGAACGCCCCGAACCCCTGGTGGGGTTCGGGGCGTTCCCGCCGTGCGTCCGGCCGGACAGGGGGAGGCCGGTCGACCGGTCAGAACACGAGGTTCCAGGAGTTGACGTAGCCCGTGTCGGCCGCGGCGACGTCCTGGACGCGCAGCTTCCACGTGCCGTTCGCGACCTCGCTGGAGGCGTTGACGGTGTAGGTGGTCGTCACGTTGTCCGCGGAGTCGTTGGCCGACCCCTTCAGCCGGTAGGCGGTGCCGTCCGGCGCGACCAGGTCGATCACGAGGTCGCCCCGGTAGGTGTGCCTGATGTCCACGCCGACCTTCAGCGCGGTGGGCGCGTTGCCCGTGCGGCCGGAGACGGTGATCGACGAGGTGACCGCGCCGCCGTTGTCCGGGATCTGCACGTCGGCCGTGTTCTCGAACGTCCCGCCGACCGGCGGCGTGGTGCCGCCACCGGCCGCCGCCACGGTCTTCGCGGCGTCGGCCAGGCCCGCGCCGCAGCCGCCCGTGCAGGTGCCCGCGAGCGGGCGGGCGTTGTTCTTGATCAGCGTCTCGACCTGGGCGGGCGTGAGGGCGCTGTTCTTCGCGAGCACGAGCGCGGCCAGACCGGCGATGTGCGGCGCGGCCATGCTGGTGCCCTGGTACGGCGTGTAGGTCTCGCCGCCCGGCGTCGTGGTGCCGGTGTTCAGCGTGGACAGGATGCCGTTCTGCGGCGTGGAGACGGTGCCGCGGCGGGTCTCGCCGCCGGGTGCGGCGATGTCGACCTTGGAGCCGTGGTTGGAGTAGTACGACCGGTTGCCCTCGCGGCTGCTCGCGGCGACGGCCACGACGTTGTTGCAGCTCGCCGGGGTGAACCCGGAGATGTCGGCGTTGGAGTTGCCCGCCGCGACCACCACGGTCGTACCCCGCCCGACGGCCGTGTTGATCGCGTTCTGGTAGGTGGCCGAGCACGCCGACTGGCCGCCGAGGCTCATGTTGATGACCTTGGCCGGGGTCGCGTTGGCCGGCACGCCGGAGACGGTGCCGCCGGACGCCCAGACGATGGCGTCGGCGATGTCGGAGGTGCTGCCGCCGCACTGCGCGAGCACGCGGATCGGCTGGATCTTCGCGTCGTACGCGATGCCCGCGACACCCTTGCCGTTGTTGGTGGACGCGGCGATGGTGCCAGCGACGTGCGTGCCGTGCCAGCTGGAGTTCTGGTCGGCGGGCGGGACGGGCTGGCCGAGCGAGTCGGTGCCGCAGTCGCCCCTCCTCATCCAGTCGCCGTTGTCCGACGCGTCGGAGTCACGGCCGCCGCCGTCGCGCGCCCGAGCGGCGTCGGACACGAAGTCGTAGCCCGCCACGGTCTTGCCCGCGAGGTCGGAGTGCGCCACGTAGCCGGTGTCGATGACCGCGACGGTCACGCCGCTGCCGGTCGAGGTGCCCCACGCGGACGGCACGTTCATGCCCGCGGTGGCCTCGTAGAGGTCCCACTGCTTGGCGTACTCGGTGTCGTTGGGGTCCGCCATCGGCTGCATCAGCAGGTCGGGCTCGACGTAGGCGACGTCCGGGTCGGCCCGGAACTCCTCGATGGTCCTGGCGGCGTCGCCCGCGGTGGTCGTGCCACCCAGGTCCACGACCGCCGCACCGGTGGCCAGCCGCCGGTTCAGCTTGAGCGAGCGGCCTGCCCTGTCGCCCTTGGTCCTCGCGTCCTCGGCTGCCGCCGCGTCCGACCGGGCCTCGGTCGCCGACGACCTGTAGCCGACGATCAGGCGCTCGTAGGGCCGGGCGTTCCCGGTGGGGACGGGCTGGGCCAGCGGGTCCGCGCCGGGCTGGGCCGCGGGGGCCGCGAACGCCGTCGCGGTGATGCCACCGAGCAGCGTCACCGTGACGGCAGCGCACGTGGCGGTGCGTCGCAATCCATTCACAGCGGTGTTCCTTCCCACTACAGGGACCCCGCTTGCCGCCGAGGGATCAGGGTTTCTGAAGCGGCTGCGGAGTTGAGCTGGAAGGTAGGCAGGGCTGTGGTGCCCGGCACAGGGTCTGAGCAGGCTGGTTCCCGTCAGTTGCGTATTCCCGCCACCCCCTTTGCGATGTTCGGACCAGTTCATTGGTTCTTTTGGCTCAATGGGTGACAATGCGCTGGTGTTCGAACACCTGGGCGTCACGCCGGATCAATCGCGGGTCTACGAGCTGTTGATCAGGGTGGGCACGTGCACCGCCGCGGAGATCGCCGCCGAACTGCCGGGCGTGGCCGCCGAGCCGGTCGTGGCGTCGCTCGGCGAACTCGGCCTCGTGCAGCGCCGCTCCGGTGACCCGGCGGTGTGGCAGGCCGTCGCGCCGGACCTGGCCGTGGAGATGCTGATCGCCGCGCGCGAGGACGGGCACCGGCGGGCGCGGGCCGAGGCGCTGCCGCTGATGGAGCTGTACCTGAAGGGCCGCGACGAGCAGCACCAGGACGACAGCGGGATGGTCGAGGTCGTGACCGGGGTCAGCTCGGTGCGCGACCTGTGGGAGACGCTGCTCGCCGGGGCGCGCTCGGAGGTGTGCGTGCTGGACCAGCCGCCGTACGTGTCGCCGCCGGAGGACCACGTGGCGCTGGAGGTCGACACGCGCGCCAGGCACGTGCAGTGGCGGGTGATCTACGACCGGTCCAGCATCGAGCTGCCCGGTCGGCTCGCGGAGATCGTGCACCTCATCGCGGCGGGCGAGCGGGCCCGCGTCACGCCCACGCTGCCGTTCAAGCTGGGGCTGGTCGACGCGCGGGTCGCGGTGCTGCCGGTGGGGACGAACGGGATCGTGGACAAGGTGCTGCTGATCAGGCCGTCCGCGCTGCTGGACGTGCTGATCTCGACGTTCGAGCTGTACTGGGACCGGGGGATCCCGTTCACGCCCAACTCGGCCAGGAGCGGGGCGGCCGACGAGGTGGCCGACCCGCAGCTGCTGGCCCTGCTGGCCGCGGGGCTGACCGACGAGAGCATCGCGCGGCAGTTGGGCCTCGGCCCGCGGACCGTGCAGCGGCGCGTTCGGCAGCTCATGGACCGCTCCGGGGCGCAGACCCGGTTCCAGGCCGGGGTCCAGGCGATGAGGCGCGGGTGGCTCTGATCCCGGTCGCCGGACAGGCAAGCCTTCACAGGCTGTGCAGCACGTCGTCGGGGACGGTGGAACTGGCGGCTTCCTCGCACAGGCGGGCCACCACGCCGTCGTGCTGGTCGAGCACCCGCTCGGCACCGCGATCTGGTGGTCGGTCACCACCTCGCCGCCCGCGGTCGCGACCTCGCTGCTCTCCGCTCGGCTGAGCCCCGCGAACACGATGATCGTCTTGCCTTCCGGCAGGTCCGGCGTGGTGACCGCGGGCCAGAGCGCGAGCTCGGCCGGAGGAGGTCGGCCCGTCAGGGTGGCTTCCGCGCGGACCATGAGCCCGTGGCCGCTGGAGGGCCCCTTGGTCAGCTCGGGGTGGCCGGTCACGAGGACCCGCGCCACGAACGGGGAACGAGCCGCGTCCGCGCGGATGGTCTCGGCGGTCGGCGGCAGGCAGTCCTGCGGTGGGGACTGGCCGCATCCAGTCCCCACCGAGCACGGCGCCACCACCAGGACGGGCAGTGCCGCCGGTGCAGACCGTTTGATCATGTGCGAATGGCCCAGAACGGGCCGTCCTCACTTCCGGTGGTGTCCCACACCGGATGGTTCCTCCGGTCGGTGGTGTGGTGGCTCAGCAAAGGCCGGCCATTCGCTCCACGACCGGTGACCATCGTCGTGTGGTCCGGGATGTCCGGCGGGTCGCCGTACGCGTTGAAATCCATTGGGAATACATCGGAAATCGGCAGGTCGCTCAAGTAGGGCAGGAAGGTGACCCGGTTGCCGTAGTTGTTCTCGTCGATGTTCCAGTTCCGCGCGCCACCCCAGGTATATGTTCTTCGGGGTGAGCAGTCGTTGCGGCGGTAGTACCAGACGGCGTGGTCGTCGTGGTTGAAGACCGCGTCGATCAGGCTTTCACTGCCTGCTTCCGCGTAACGGCCGTTCCGGAGAACCCATGACATGAAGGTCGTGCAACCATTCGTGTCGCGGACGTGGGGAACCGCGTTGTCCCTCGCGTAGTGGACGGCGACGTCCACCATGTACTTCCTTCCCGCCGTCGGCAGGCGGCCTCGCCTCGACCCGCTCGCCCGACAGTTCGGCCTCGTCCCGGCCGTCAGCGCGGGCAGGTCGCGCTGGATCCCTGGTGGATCGTCGAGGTCCGATCGACGATCGCCGCACGGCGCTGTTCGGCGGACTCGCCCTCGGCGGAGGCGATGCGGGCATCGCTGACCACGCTGTCCTGGTCGAGCGGCGTGATGTCGGAGATGGCCCACCGACAGTCCGCCCACTCGTAGGAGACCGGTGGTGCGAGGTGGACGAGGTGCCTTCCTCCGTACCCGCCACCGGGTGACCGCTGACCTCCTCGACCTCGGCGGTCCTCGACGTCCCGCTGCCCTGGGCCGATTCGTCGCGCACCGACGTGGTGACGGTGTCGAACTCGGCCCCGGCCGCCCCGCGGGCGAACCGGCGGTCCTCGCTCAGCGACATCCGAGTGGCCACCTTGCCCCTGGCGGGCGCTGTGACCGCCGGGTTCAGTCCAGCGGTGACCTCGGTTCTGGCGTCGTCCGGGAGGACCGCCGCGTTCTCCAGCGTCAGCAGGTCCTCGGCCAGGTCGGCGGTCGACGGTTCCGGCGGAGCCGCCAGCGCCGTGCCCGGCAGCACCACCGCGGACACGCACAACATCGTCGCCAGCACCGAAATGGATCTTCGCGACCGGCGTCCAATTCGTCTTTCGAGCAATGCGGAATACCCCCTCGGATATCCCTGTTCACCGCGAATCGCGAAGGGCTGAGGTCGGGTCGACCACAAGGGTCCGACTGGGAAACTCCCCCCTGGCAGAGTCGAACTGCACCCCCTGGCCCTCGGTGCGAACCGAGCGTTCCGCGGGTGCGGCGCCAAGGGGGTGCGCGGCCTTCGGTGAATGAGTCGATCGCTGTTCTCGGACGTCGAACCGTGGTGGTCGACCGCTTGGTGAAGCGAATGTTTTGTCGAGTTCTTCGCGGTGGCCGATCGTCCATTCCTCGACGTGGCCGACTGCTATCGCGAGTCCCTCGGACGGGCATTCCGCACTCCACGGTCGGGTGCGTCGGTGGTTTCCGAACACCCGCCGACGTTCGCTGATCCGACGACACGCCGCATGTCACTCGATGGTGGTCACCCGCATGACACGCGGGCTCGGATTCAGTCACAGTGACGATCTCATGTCCGTCACCCTGGAGTTCACCGACGGGGTCGCGCTGATCCTCGTCGAGCACTCTTCGGCGGGACCGACCGGCGCCGACCTGGCCGCAGTGCGATCGGCGCTCGACGCCGCGTCGGACGCGGTCGCGGTCGTGCTGCACGGCGGCGACCGCTCGTTCTTCTCCGGTGTCGACCTCCGGATGGTGGCCCGTACCGCTCCGGCCGAGGTCAGGGCCCACGCGGAGGGCTTGAGGGCGTTGTGCGCGCAGGTCGCGCGGATGGCGGTCCCGGTGGTCGCCGCGATCGGCGGTGACGCCGTCGGCGGCGGCTGCGCGCTGGCGATGGCGTGCGACGCGCGGGTCCTCGTGGACGGCGGCAGCCTGGGCAGCGTGACGTCCGCGCAGGCCGACCGGGCGGTGCTGATCGGCCGCCGGGTGCCCGCGGCGGAAGCGCTGCGCGCCGGACTGGTCGACCTGGTCGTACCGCCTTGCGCGCTGCTTGCGTCAGCGCGGGAACTGGCCGTCAGCCACGCCGCACACGCGCCACGCAAACGAGCGCAAGAGTACGCAAAAGTCCGTTAATCGCTGTCGTATACTTGCTCTATGACGCAGCGACGGTTGGCGGAAGTGGCCGCGAAGGTCGGCGTGAGCGAGGCGACCGTGAGCCGGGTGCTCAACGGCAAGCCCGGCGTCTCCGACGCCACCCGCTCCGCCGTCCTCACGGCCCTCGACGTGCTCGGCTACGAGCGGCCGACGCAGCTGCGCGGCGAGCGCGCCCGGCTGGTCGGGCTGGTGCTCCCCGAACTCCAGAACCCGATCTTCCCGGCCTTCGCGGACGTGGTCGGCAACGCGCTCGCGCAGCGCGGCTTCACGCCCGTGCTGTGCACCCGCACGGCGGGCGGCGTGTCCGAGGCCGACTACCTGGAACTGCTGCTCGAACAGCACGTTTCCGGCGTCGTGTTCGCGGGCGGCCAGTACGCGCAGGCCGACGCGCCGCACGAGCACTACCGCCAGATGACCCGCCGCAAGCTGCCCGCCGTGCTGGTCAACGCCGCCGTCGAGGACCTCGGGTTCCCGAGGGTGTCGTGCGACGACGCGGTGGCCGTCGAGCAGGCGTTCGGCCACCTCGTCTCGCTGGGCCACCAGCGCATCGGCGCGGTCCTCGGGCCGCCCGACCACGTGCCGTCGCAGCGCAAGCTCGCCGCGCTCAAGGTGTGCGCCGAACGGGCGAACCTGGAGCTCTTGCACGACTTCGTCGAGCACACCATGTTCTCCCTCGAGGGCGGGCAGGCCGCGGCCACCCGCCTGCTGAACCGCGGGGTCACCGGCATCGTCTGCGCGAGCGACCCGCTTGCGCTCGGCGCGGTGCGCGCGGTGCGCAGGCAGGGCAAGCGGATCCCGCAGGACGTGTCGGTGGTCGGCTACGACGACTCGGCGTTCATGAACTGCACCGAGCCGCCGCTGACGACGGTCAGGCAGCCGATCGAGGCGATGGGCCGGGCGGCCGTCGAACTGCTGGCGAACCAGATCTCCGGCGCCCAGGTGCCCGACGAGGAGCTGCTCTTCGAGCCCGAGCTGGTCGTTCGTGCGTCGACGGGTCCCGCGCCGAGGTAGACCTGGTTCCGCCAGACCCCGAAGGGGCGAGCCGCCACGGCTCGCCCCTTCTTCACGTCACCCGTTCGTGATAAATGTCAGCATCTTGCGAAATCTCGTAGACATCTTGCGGACTTCGGCTTGTCACGCTTATGGTGTGCGCCACACAAGCCGTCGCTGATCCGCCGCCGGGAGTCACCACCGACTCACGGACAGATCCCGCGCACCCTCGTCGAGAAGGGTCCCCAGACGATGAACACATCAACGGTCCGCAGAGCCGCAGGCCTGTTGCTGGTCAGCAGCCTCGGCCTCGCCACGGTCGCGTGCTCCTCCGGCACCCCCGACGCGTCGACGGGCGGGAAGGTGGCCCTCACGGTCAACGGGCAGCCGCCGCAGACGCAGGCGTTCGACCGGAAGATCTTCGACGAGGACGTCGCCGAGTTCGAGGCGGCCAACCCCGACATCGACCTCCAGCCGAAGGAGGGGTTCATGGACCCCAAGACCTTCTCGGCGAAGCTCGCGGGCGGCCAGCTCGAAGACGTGTTCTACGCCTACTTCACGGACCCGGCGAACCTGATCGCGCGCAAGCAGGCGGCGGACATCACGGAGTACGTCAAGGACGTGCCGCACTACGCGGACATCCAGCAGAACCTCAAGGACGTGTTCAGCGCCGACGGCAAGGTCTACGGCGTGCCCACCGCCAACTACTCCATGGGCCTGCTCTACAGCCGCGCGGTGTTCACGAAGGCGGGGCTGAACCCCGACTCCCCGCCGAAGACGTGGGACGAGGTCGCGGTGGCGGCCAAGAAGATCGCCGACCTCGGCGACGGGACGGTCGGCTTCGCCGAGTACAGCAAGAGCAACCAGGGCGGCTGGCACTTCACCACCTGGATGTACTCGCAGGGTGGGCGGATCGCGAAGAAGGACGGCGACAAGTGGGTCGCGGACTTCAACGACGACAAGGGCAAGGCCGTGCTGAACCACCTCAAGAAGATGAGGTGGGAGAACAACAGCATGGGCGAGAAGCAGCTCCTCGAACTCGCCGACGTGCAGCAGATGATGGGCGCGGGCCAGCTCGGCATGTACCTGGCCGCGCCGGACAACGTGCCCACGCTGGTCAACCAGTTCAAGGGCAAGTACGAGGACTACGGCCTGGCGGGCATCCCGGACGGCAAGGGGACGCTGATCGGCGGCGAGGGCTACATGATCAACCCGAAGGCCACGCCCGAGAAGATCAAGGCCGGGCTGAAGTGGGTGCAGTGGAAGTACCTGAACCCCGACCGCATCGAGAAGAACCTCCAGCGCTACAAGGCCGAGGGGCAGCCCATCGGCCTGCCGGTCCCGCCGGTCGCCGACATCTGGACCGGCGCCACCCGTGACAAGCAGAACCAGCTCAAGGACGCCAACGCGACCGTGCCGGTGGCGAACTTCAAGGCCTACGTGGACTCGTTCGAGAGCATCAAGGGCGCCATCGAGCCCCCGAACGCCCAGCAGGTGTACGCGATCCTCGACAACGTGATGCAGGCCGTGCTCACGAACAAGGACGCGGACGTCTCGCAGCTGCTCTCCGACGCCGAAGCCAAGGTGAACCCGGTGCTGGCCCAGGTGAAGTGATGTCGGCTTCCACACTGCTCCGCCCTGCCGGAGCACCCGCCCCGGACGCCGCCCGGCGTCCGGGGCGGGCCCCCGGCCGGGTGCGCCGCCGGATCGTGGAGAACCTGACGGCGTACGGGTTCCTCTGCGCCGCCCTGGTCTGCTTCGCGCTGTTCTCCTGGTACCCCATCGTCCGCGGTGTCCTGCTGGCGTTCCAGCAGGTCAACTTCATCACCGACCCGGAGTGGGTCGGGTTCGAGAACTTCGAGCGGCTCTTCGCCGACCCGCTGTTCTGGGACGCCTGGGGCAACACGCTGCTGTTCACCGGGCTGGCGCTGGTGTTCGGGTTCTTCGTCCCGTTCCTGATCGCCGTGCTGCTCAACGAGCTGCGGCACGCCAAGGGGTACTTCCGGCTGGTCGTCTACCTGCCGGTGATGCTCCCGCCGGTGGTGGCGGCGCTGCTGTGGAAGTGGTTCTACGACCCCGGCCCCGGCCTGTTCAACTCGATCCTGCGGACCGTCGGGATCGACGGCCCCCGCTGGCTCGACGACAGCACGACCTCGCTGCTGTCGCTGGTGCTCGTGGCCACGTGGTCGAACCTCGGCTCGGCGACGCTGATCTACCTGGCCGCGCTCCAGACCATCCCCGGCGAGCTGTACGAGGCGGCCGAGCTGGACGGCGCGACCGTGGTGCAGCGCCTGCGCCACGTGACGATCCCGCAGACCCGGTTCGTGCTGCTGGTGCTGCTGCTGCTGCAGGTCGTCGCGACGATGCAGATCTTCACCGAGCCCTACATCATGACCGGCGGCGGTCCGGACGACTCGACGGTCACCGTGCTGCTCCTGCTGTACCGCTACGCCTTCGTCTACAACGACTTCGGCACGGCGAGCGCCCTGAGCACGCTGCTGCTCGTGTTCCTGTCGGTGTTCTCCTTCGCCTACCTGCGGATCACCAGGAGGGCAGACGCGTGAGCGACCGTCCTGTTCGGACCCTGTTCTCCGGCAGCCGCACCGGGATCGGGTACAAGATCGTGTTCACCGCGACGGTCGTGGTGTTCACCGCCGCGTTCGTGCTGCCGTTCCTGTGGCTGGTGCTCGGCGCGATGAAGCCCGCCGTGGAGCTGGCGAAGGTGCCGGTGACGGTGCTGCCCGAGACGTTCAACCCCGGCAACTACGTCGAGGCGTGGGAGCTGATGGACCTGGGCGAGTACTTCCTCAACACCGTGCTGGTGGTGGCGGGCGCCTGGTTCGTGCAGATCCTGTTCGACGTGCCCGCCGCGTACGCGCTGTCGAAGCTGCGGCCGGTGTTCGGCGACGGCGTGCTGGTGGCGATGCTGGTCACGCTGATGCTGCCGCCGTCCACGCTGCTCGTGCCGATGTACCTGACCATCACCGACGTGCCGCTGCTCGGCGTCAACCTGGTCAACAACCCCGCCGCGATCTGGCTGCCCGCCGCCGCCAACGCGTTCAACATCTACCTGCTGAAGCGGTTCTTCGACCAGATCCCGACGGAGCTGCTCGACGCCGCGCGCATGGACGGAGCGGGGGCGGTCACCGTGCTGTGGCGGGTGGTCCTGCCGATGGCGCGGCCGATCCTGGCCGTGGTCTCGATCCTGGCCGTGGTGGCCGCGTGGAAGGACTTCATCTGGCCCCTGCTGGTCTTCTCCGACCCGTCGCTGCAAACGCTCAGCGTGGCGTTGCAGCGGTTCGCGCCCGACACCCCGATCAACCTGCTGCTGGCCGGTCTGGTGCTCGCCGCCCTGCCGATGATCGCCGTTTTCCTGCTGTTCCAACGGCACATCCTGGCCGGTCTCACCGCAGGCAGCGTCAAGGGCTGACCCATTCCACGAGGAGGGCATTGAAGTGGCCGAAGCGAAGACGACCACGACCACGCGTTGGTGGCGCGGGGCGGCGATCTACCAGGTGTACGTCCGGAGTTTCGCGGACGGCAACGGCGACGGGGTCGGCGACCTCCAGGGCCTGCTGCGCAAGCTGCCCTACATCGCCGAACTGGGCATCGACGCGATCTGGCTCAACCCGTGGTACCCGTCGCCGATGGCGGACGGCGGCTACGACGTGGCCGACTACCGGGCCATCGAGCCGCTGTTCGGCTCGCTGGTGGAGGCCGAGAAGCTGATCGACGAGGCGCACGCCCTCGGCATCAAGATCATCATCGACATCGTGCCCAACCACTGCTCCGACCAGCACCCCTGGTTCCTCCAGGCCATCGCCGAGGGGCCGGACAGCCCGGCGCGGGAGCTGTTCTGGTTCAGGCCGGGCAAGGGGGAGGACGGCTCCGAGCCGCCCAACGACTGGCAGTCCCGCTTCGGCGGCCCGGCGTGGAGCCGCTCCACCAACCCGGACGGCACGGCGGGCGACTGGTACCTGCACCTGTACAGCCCGGAGCAGCCGGACTTCAACTGGACCAACCGGAAGGTGCACGACGAGTTCGACGACATCCTGCGGTTCTGGCTGGACCGCGGCGTCGACGGCTTCCGCATCGACGTGGCCGACGGCCTGGTCAAGGAGGACGGGCTTCCCGACCTCGACGGGCGGACGCCGGAGCCGCTCCCGTTCTCCGACCAGGACGGCGTCCACGAGATCTACCGGCACTGGCGGCGCATCGCCGACGAGTACCCCGGCGAGCGGATCTTCGTCGGCGAGATGTGGCTGCCCGACCCGGAGCGCTTCGCGCGCTACCTGCGCGAGGACGAGCTGCACTCGGCGTTCAACTTCGACTTCCTCGGCTGCCCGTGGGACGCGGCGGCGCTGCGCGGGGTCATCGACGACACCCTCGCCGCGCACGCCCCGGTGGGCGCGCCGCCCACGTGGGTGCTGTCCAACCACGACGTGACCAGGCACGTCACCCGCTACGGCCGTGCGGACACCTCGTTCGACTTCGGCGACCGCCAGCACCTGGCGACGACCGACTTCGAGCTGGGCACCCGCCGGGCACGGGCGGCGGCGCTGCTGACCACGTCGCTGCCCGGCGGCGTGTACGTCTACCAGGGCGAGGAACTGGGGCTCTGGGAGGTGGAGAACCTCCCCGACGAGCTGCGCGAGGACCCGGTGTGGGTGCGCTCCGGCCACACCGACCGCGGGCGCGACGGCTGCCGCATCCCGATCCCGTGGGGCGGCTCGGAACCGCCGTTCGAGTTCGGCGACGGCACGGCGTGGCTGCCGCAGCCGGAGGAGTGGAGCGACTTCACCGCCGAGGTGGAGGCCGCCGACCCGGACTCGATGCTCTCCCTCTACCGCACGGCGCTCCGCCTGCGCCGCACCGAGGAGGCGCTCGGCGACGGCGACCTGACGTGGCTGGACCTCGGCCCCGGCGTGCTCGCGTTCACCCGCTCGCCCGGCTTCGCCTGCGTGGTCAACCTGTCGCCGGACCCGGTCCCCCTGCCGGACCACGCGGGCGTGCTGCTCACCAGCGACCCCCTGCACGACGGCGCGCTGCCGTCGGACACCGCCGCCTGGCTCCGCCTGGCCTGACCGGAGGAGGACAACGATGTCGGTCCGCCTGAGACCCGAGCACCCGTAGTCCCCGCTCCGCGTGCGCCCACCGGTGGTCGTCCGCTCGACCACCGGTGGGCCCGGCACCCACCCGCCCGGTCCGCCGGGTCGTGACCCCTGCGCTTCACCCCTGCTTGGAGCCGTCGATGTCTCCTGTCCGCAGCACAGCCCTGCCCCTGACGCTGGCGCTCGTGGCCGCCAGCGCCGTGGCCGGGACGCTCTTCGCCACCGCCCCGACCGACTCGCCGCCCCTGACCCTCACCGCGGGCGGGAACGGCGCCACGGTCCCGTTCACCGAGTACGAGGCCGAGGCCGCGGCGACCAACGGCAACCGCATCGGCCCGGACCTCACCCAGGGCAGCCTCGCGTCCGAGGCGTCCGGCAGGCAGGCGATCACCCTGTCCGGCCAGGGCCGGTACGTCGAGTTCACCCTCACCAAGCCCGCCAACTCGATCGTCGTGCGCTACAGCGTCCCGGACGGCAGCCAGGGCACGGTCTCCGTGCTCGTCAACGGCGCCAAGGTCCGCGACCTCGCCGTGACGTCGAAGTACAGCTACCTCACCGCCCCGTGGATCGTCGGCGCCAAGGAGCACCACTTCTACGACGAGTCGCGGGCGCTGCTCGGCCGCGACGTCCAGGCGGGCGACAAGGTCCGCGTGCAGCTCGACGCGGGCAACGTCGGCACCGCCACCGTCGACCTCGCCGACTTCGAGCAGGTCGCCGCCGCCGCGGCGCAGCCCGCGAACTCGCTGTCGGTCACCGGCTACGGCGCCACCCCGAACGACGGCGGCGACGACGCGAACGCGTTCGCCAGTGCCGTCACCGCCGCCAGGTCGCAGGGCCGCGAGGTGTGGGTGCCGCCGGGCACCTTCGAGATCGGCCGGGGCCTGGCGATCGACCAGGTCACGATCCGCGGCGCGGGCAACTGGCACTCCGTCCTGCACAGCAACAACCCGTTCCTCAACAACGGCCAGGTGCGGGGGAACATCAGGCTCCACGACTTCGCGGTCATGGGCGAGGTCACCCAGCGCGTGGACACCAGCCCGGACAACGCCTACCACGGTCCGCTGGGCAGCGGTTCGGTCATCTCGGGCCTGTGGATGCAGCACCTCAAGTGCGGCATCTGGACCATGAACGGCACCACGAACGGCGCCGTCATCGAGAACAACCGGTTCCTCGACCTGGCCGCCGACGGCCTCAACTTCAACGGCCGGGTCACCGACTCCGTGGCGCGCGACAACTTCCTGCGCAACACCGGTGACGACTCGCTGGCCATGTGGTCGCTCGGCGCGGACGTGCGGGACTCGTTCGTCGACAACACGATCGTCCAGCCGAACCTCGCCAACGGCATCGCGATCTACGGCGGCACCGACACCACCGTGCGCGGCAACCTGATCCGCGACACCAACGCGCTCGGCGGCGGCATCGCCATCTCCAACCAGGCGTTCGTGCACGACGGCTCGTTCTCCCCGCTCGCGGGCACGACGACGGTCGCCCAGAACACGATGGTCCGCACCGGGGCGATGAACCCCAACTGGGGCCACCCGATGAGCGCGATCCGCTTCGACGCCTACGACTTCCCGATCACCTCACCGGTCACCGTCACCGACAACCGGTTCGTCGACAGCCCGTACAGCGCGCTCCAGTTCGTGTCGGGCGGCGGCACCGGCAAGCCGATCACCGGCGTCACCGTGGACGGCGCGTCCGTCGAGGGAGTCGGCACGGTCGTGCTCCAGGTGGAGGCGCCCGGTTCGGGGCGGTTCAGCGGCGTCGTGGCCTCGCGGGTCGGCACGCGCGGGTTCTACAACTGCGTCTACCCGTCGAGCGCGGGCACGTTCACGATCAACCGCGGCAGCGGCAACACGGGCTGGGACAGCCAGTGGACCGACTGCGGGAGCTGGCCCCCGCGCAACGCGGGCGACACCCCGACCACCCCTCCGCAGTCCGGGAACGTGGCCCGCGGCAAGCCGGTCACCTCGTCCAGCCAGGTCGGCGGGTACCCGTCGTCGAACACGACCGACGGCAACGCCGACTCCTACTGGGAGAGCGCGAACAACGCGTTCCCGCAGACGCTCACCGTCGACCTCGGCGCGGCGACGGCCGTCAAGCGGCTGGTGCTGACGCTGCCGCCCGCCACGGCGTGGGGCGCCCGCACCCAGACCCTGAGCGTCTCCGGCAGCGGCGACGGCAGCGGCTTCAGCCAGCTCGTCGGGTCCACCGGCTACCGGTTCGACCCGGCGAGCGGCAACCAGGTGACCGTCCCGGTGACGGCGAACCAGCGCTACCTGCGCCTGACCTTCACCGGGAACACGGGCTGGCCCGCCGGGCAGCTCTCCGAGTTCGAGGCCTACACCTCCTAGAAGGGCCGTCCCATGCGCTCCTCCCTCCGACGGCCGCTGGCGTTCGGCGCCGCGTGCCTGTCCGCGGCGGTGGTGACCGCGCTGGTCGTCGCCGCACCCCAGTCCGCCTCCGGCCAGGTCAGCGCGGCGGCGGCCTACCAGTCGCCGTTCGACGTCCCCGGCCGCGGCGCGACCGTCCCGTTCACCGAGATCGAGGCCGAGAACGCCGCCACCAACGGCACCAGGATCGGCCCCGGCCGCAGGCAGGGCACCCTCGAAGGCGAGGCGTCCGGCCGCCAGGCCGTCACGCTGTCCGGCCAGGGGAAGTACGTCGAGTTCACCCTGACCAAGCCCGCGAACTCCATCGACATCCGCTACAGCGTCCCGGACGGCAACGGGGGAGCGGGCATCACCGCGCCGCTGTCGCTGTACCTCAACGGCACCAGGACCACGAGCCTCACCCTGACGTCGAAGTACTCGTGGCGCTACGGCGGCTACCCGTACGCCAACGATCCGGGACAGGGCAAGCCGCACCACCTGTACGACTCGACCCGCGCGCTGTTCGGCTCGACCCTCCCGGCGGGCGCCAAGGTCCGGTTGCAGGTCGACAGCGGCGACACCGCGCCGTCGTACACGATCGACCTCGCCGACTTCGAACAGGTGGCAGGCCCCGCCACCCGGCCCGCCAACTCGGTCTCGGTGACCGAACACGGTGCCGTGGCGGGGGATTCGGGCGACGACAGCACCGCCTTCGTCGCCGCCGTGGCCGCCGCGAGGGCCGCGGGCAAGGAGGTGTGGATCCCGGCCGGGACGTTCACCGTCACCCGGCACATCACCGTCGACCAGGTGGTCGTGCGCGGCGCGGGCCACTGGCACAGCGTCGTGCGCGGCAACCGCGTCGGCTTCTACGGCCTCGGTGAGCCGTCGAGCTGCGGCACCGGCGGCAACACCGGCCGCAGCAGCCGGGTGGAGCTGCGGAACTTCGCCATCATCGGCGAGGTCACCACGCGCGAGGACTGCGACCAGGTCAACGCCATCGGCGGCGCGCTCGGCGGCGGCTCCGTGGTGGACGGCATGTTCCTCCAGCACACGAAGGTCGGCCTCTGGCTCGACGGGCCGTTCGACGGGCTGACCATCAGCAACAACCGCGTCGTCGACCAGCTCGCCGACGGGATGAACCTGCACCGGGGCGTCAGCAACGTGCTGATCGAGAACAACCTCTTCCGCAACATCAGCGACGACGGCATCGCGTTCTGGTCCGAATACGACGCCGACCACGGCAACACGATCCGGCACAACACCGTCGTCGTGCCGATGAAGGCCAACGGCATCGCCATCTACGGCGGGCGGGACAACACCGCGACGGACAACGTCGTGGCCGACACCCAGGACCAGGGCGGCGGAATCCACGTCGGCAACCGGTTCCAGTCGGTGCCGCTCGCGGGCACGACCACGTTGGCGCGCAACACGACCCTGCGCGCCGGGGTGCTCGACTCCAACTGGCAGTTCGGCGTCGGCGCGCTGTGGTTCGACGCCCGCGACGGGGCGATGTCGGGGCGGATCGACGTCACCGACACGGACCTGATCGACTCGAACCACGAGGCGATCCAGTTCATCAGCGGGACGATCACCAACGTGCACTTCAACGGGGTGCGGATCCTCGGGGCGGGGACGTTCGGGATCCAGCTCCAGTCGCCCGGCGGCGCGTCGTTCTCCAACGTGACGGCGACCGGGCTGGGGCGCGGCGGGATCTACAGCTGCCTGGGGTCGGGCGGGTTCGCGATCGAGCGCGGCACCGGCAACTCCGGGTGGGACACCACGCCGTACTGCGGCCCGTGGCCTGAGCCGGTGTACGGCGATCCGACCGTGCCACCGACGACGACCACCACCACGACCACGACGACCACCACCGTTCCCCCGGACCCCAGCGGCAACCTCGCGCGCGGACGTGCGGCGTCGGCGTCCAGCCAGGGCTCGGGCTTCGCCGCGTCGAACGCCACCGACGGCAACGCGGGGTCCTACTGGGAGAGCACCAACGGCTCGTTCCCGCAGACGCTCACCGTCGACCTCGGCGCGGCGGCGGACGTGGGCCGGGTCGTGCTGAAGCTGCCGCCGTCGTGGGAGGCCCGCACCCAGACGATCGCCGTGTCCGGCAGCGCGGACGGGTCGGCCTTCACCCAGGTGTCCGGGCCCACCGGCTACCGCTTCGACCCCGCGTCCGGCAACGCCGTCACCATCCCCGTGACCGCCGGCCACCGCCACCTGCGGGTGACGGTCACCGCCAACACCGGCTGGGCGGCGGGCCAGGTCGCGGAGTTCGAGGCCTACCGCTCCGGTGGCCCGACCACCACGACCACCACCACGACGACGACGGCCCCGACCGGCAACCTGG
Organism: Umezawaea sp.; assembly: GCF_057122925.1. Taxonomy (NCBI): domain Bacteria; kingdom Bacillati; phylum Actinomycetota; class Actinomycetes; order Pseudonocardiales; family Pseudonocardiaceae; genus Umezawaea; species Umezawaea sp. The sequence continues at coordinate 68,132 of NZ_DBNGPQ010000041.1, forward strand.
CGCGCGGCAGGTCCGCCTCCGCGACCAGCCAGGCGGACGTCCACGGTCCGTCCAGGACGACCGACGGTGATCCCGGCACCTACTGGGAGAGCGCGAACAACGCGTTCCCGCAGTCCGTCACCGTCGACCTGGGAACGTCGACGCGGGTGGGCCGGGTGGTCCTCAGGCTGCCGACCCCGGCGGCCTGGGTGAGCAGGACCCAGACCATCGCGGTCGAGGGCAGCACCGACGGCACCGCCTACCGCACCCTGTCCGCCTCGGCGGGCCGCACCTTCGACCCGGCCACCGGCAACACCGCCACCATCGCGTTCCCGGCGGGCCAGGCCAGGTACGTCCGCCTGGTCGTCACCGCGAACACGGGCTGGCCCGCGGGCCAGGTCGGCGAGTTCGAGGTCCACAGCGGTTGACCACCGACCTCCTGAGCACCACTCCGGACACCGGGCCCCCGAGCCTCGACCTCCTCGGGGGCCCGGCCCGTGTCCGGGTGACGTCGCCCCGCCCCACAGTCCACGCGCACCGTCCGACCCGGACGGGGGCGGGTCCGCGCGGGGTTCCGACCCGTCGCCGGAGGGGGAAACGGGCACGGGAGCAGCCACCCCTGAAAGGGGTTCTGCCAACCCCTAGCACCCCCTAGCCTGTTCAATCGTGACCGTTCGGACATTGGTCTGTGACCCGCATCGGCCCAGTTGAGCGCCTGTTTGCATCCACAACAACTGAGAAAATCGTGTGGGGGACGCTCCATTCCACGCGGATCAAACCGACCCGCCACGCCTGGCGACGATCTGGCGGCACACTCGCAATTGGCTCCGCTTCGCGAAAAACGGGCAACTTTTGACCAGTGATCGGGCACGTATCCGCATCGATGTCGGCATTCCCCCACGTGTTGACTAGCCAAACGGGCGCCAATCGGGCATGTTCGCACGTGCTGTGTCGCTGGCCACACTGTTTCCCCGGTGTTAAACCTATGGGCAGCCCGAACGGGCATCTGCAAGTCCGAGTGGGCAGGAGGATGTGCATGCAGGCAGAAGAGCGTCAGCGCCGCATTCTCGCTCGTGCTCGGGCCGACGGGCGGGTCGACGTCGTCGACATCGCCGCCGAGCTCGGAGTGGCGCCGGAGACGGTCCGCAGGGACCTGAGGCTCCTCGACGACCACGGCTTGGTCCGGCGGACGCACGGGGGTGCCTTCCCCGTGGAGAGCGCGGGGTTCGAGACCGGTCTCGCGTTCCGCTCGGCGTCCATGGTGCCGGAGAAGCGGCGCATCGCGAAGGCTGCGGCCGACCGCCTGGCCGACGCGGAGACGGTGTTCGTCGACGAGGGGTTCACGCCGCAGCTCGTGGCCGAAGCCCTGCCGACGACCCACCCGCTGACCGTCGTCACGGCGTCGCTGCCCACGGCCGCGGCACTGTCCGGCACGCCCTCGGTCACGGTGCTGCTGCTGGGCGGCCGCGTCCGCGGTCGCACGCTGGCCACCGTGGACCACTGGGCGATCCGGATGCTGAGCGAGATGGTGATCGACCTCGCGTACATCGGGTCGAACGGGATCTCGCGCGAGCACGGACTGACCACACCCGACCCCGTGGTCGGTGCGGTCAAGGCACAAGCCGTGGGCGCTTCGAGACGGAAGATCTTCGTCGGCGTCCACACCAAGTTCGGCGTGGCGAGCTTCAACCGGTTCGCCGCGATTTCGGATCTCGAAGCCATAATCACGGATTCCGGACTGCCCGCGGCCGAAGGTCACCGCTATGCCGCGCTCGGCCCGAAAGTTGTCAGAACCTGATCAAGTCCCCCGAGTGGTGCACCACGGCGTGGTGACCTGGCTGCTCGACGCCCTCCTCAGGGCAAAAACGGTTAGATGGGAAGGAAAGACGATGACGTCATTCAGTTCTCGCCGCGTCGCCCGTGTGGCGGCAGCCGCGCTGGTGGCAGTCGGGGTGACGGCGTGCAGCGGCGCCGGTGGGGGTGGATCCACGGCCGACGGTTCGTCGATCAACGTCCTGATGGTCAACAACCCCCAGATGCAGGACATCCAGAAGCTCACCGCCGACAACTTCACCAAGCAGACCGGCATCAAGGTGAACTACACGGTGCTGCCCGAGAACGACGTCCGCGACAAGATCAGCCAGGACTTCTCCAGCCAGGCCGGTCAGTACGACGTCGCGACGATCAGCAACTACGAGACGCCCATCTACGCCAAGAACAACTGGCTGGCGCCCCTCGACGACTTCATCGCGAAGGACAGCGGGTTCGACCAGAACGACATCCTGGAGCCGATCCGCCAGTCGCTGACGGCGGAGGACGGCAAGGTCTACGCGGAGCCGTTCTACGGCGAGTCGTCGTTCCTCATGTACCGCAAGGACGTCTTCGACGCCAAGGGCCTCACGATGCCCGAGAAGCCGACGTGGCAGCAGGTCGCGGACCTCGCCGCCCAGGTCGACGGGGCCGAGCCGGGCATGAAGGGCATCTGCCTGCGCGGCCAGCCGGGCTGGGGCCAGGTCATGGCGCCGCTCACCACGGTGGTCAACACCTTCGGCGGCACGTGGTTCACCAAGGACTGGCAGGCGCAGGTGAACGCGCCGGAGTTCAAGGAGGCCACCAAGTTCTACGTCGACCTGGTCCGCGCCCACGGTGAGGCCGGTGCCCCGCAGGCGGGCTTCGCCGAGTGCCTGAACAACATGACGCAGGGCAAGGTCGCGATGTGGTACGACGCCACCGTCGCCGCCGGTCTGCTGGAGGCCAACGACTCCCCGGTGAAGGGCAAGCTCGCGTTCGCGCAGGCCCCCGTCGTCAAGACCGAGGCGTCGCAGTGGCTCTACACGTGGGCGTTCGGCGTCCAGAAGGCCAGCAAGAAGCAGGACGCGGCCTGGAAGTTCATCTCCTGGGCGTCCGGCAAGGACTACGAGAAGCTGGTCGGCACGTCGCTGGGCTGGTCGAAGGTGCCGGACGGCAAGCGCTCCTCCACCTACCAGAACCCCGACTACCTGGCCGCGGGCAGCTCGTTCGCCAAGCAGGCCGAGGCCGCCATCAAGGGTGCCAAGCCCACCGACCCCGGTGTCCAGCCGAGGCCCGCGAGCGGCATCCAGTTCGTCGGCATCCCCGAGTTCACCGACCTCGGAACCCAGGTCTCCCAGCAGATCAGCTCCGCCATCGCGGGCTCGACGTCCGTCGACGACGCGCTCAACGCGGGGCAGGCGCTGGCGGAGAAGGTCGCCGAGAAGTACCGCGCGAAGTAGCGAGGAGCCTTCGATGAGCCTCGACACGGCACCACCACCGGCAAAGCAGCACAGGCGGGGCACCCCTCCCGCTCCGACGGGGCTCAGCGCGGCAGCGCGCTGGGCCCGTCGGGCCCCCCTCCTCCCAGCGCTGATCTTCACCATCGTGGTGACCCAGCTTCCCTTCGTGGCGACGCTGATCATCTCGGTGCTGCGCTGGAACTCCCTCGACCCCGAGAACCGCGGGTTCGCCGGGTTCGACAACTACGTGGCGGTCTTCACCGACCCGAACCTCAGGTCGTCGATCGTCACGACGGTCATCCTCACCGTCGTCGTGGTGGTGGTCAGCCTGATCCTCGGCCTCGGTCTGGCGCTGTTGCTGGACCAGAAGTTCTTCGGCCGCGGACTCGCCCGCACGATGCTCATCGCACCGTTCCTGGTCGTCCCGGTGGCCGCCGCGCTGCTGTGGAAGCACGCGCTCTACAACCCGGAGTACGGCCTCTTCAACGGCGCCCTCACCTGGCTGTGGGGCCTGTTCGGCGCCGACAACCCACCGCAGCCCGAGTGGGTCAGCGACATGCCGCTGATCGCCGTCGAGGCCTCGCTGGTGTGGCAGTGGACGCCGTTCATGATGCTGATCCTGCTGGCGGGCTTGCAGAGCAGGCCGATGGACGTGGTCGAGGCCGCGCGCATCGACGGGGCGACCGGGTGGCAGATCTTCCGCTACCTGACGTTCCCGCACCTGCGGCAGTACCTGGAGCTGGGCGGCCTGCTCGGGTCGATCTACATCGTGCAGAACTTCGACGCGGTCTTCACCATCACCTCGGGTGGTCTGGGCACGGCGAACCTGCCGTACACGATCTACCAGACCTTCTACCAGGCGCACGACTACGGGCAGGCGTCCGCGGCCGGTGTCGTGGTGGTCATCGGGTCGCTCATCATCGCCAACTTCGCGTTGCGCGTGGTGTCGTCCCTGCTGAAGGACGAGGTGAAGTGATGCGCAGGCTTGTCGGTGTGGTGGCCTGGTTCTCGGCGATCCTGTTCTTCGCGCCGGTGGCGTGGATGGTGCTGACCTCGCTGCACAGCGAGTCGGACGCCGCCACGAACCCGCCGTCGCTGGCCGCCGGTCTGACGCTGCAGGGCTACGAGGAGTTCTTCGGCGCGTCCACGGGCCAGTCCCCGTGGCCGCCGCTGATCAACTCGTTCAGCGCGAGCATCGGCTCGACGATCATCGTGCTGCTGCTGGCGATCCCGGCCGCGTACGCGCTCTCCATCAAGAAGGTGGAGAAGTGGACGGACGTCATGTTCTTCTTCCTCTCCACCAAGATGCTGCCGGTCGTCGCCGGTCTGCTGCCGATCTACCTGGTCGCGCAGTTCACCGGGATGCTCGACAACATCTCGTTCCTGGTGATCCTCTACACCTCGATGAACCTGCCCATCGCCGTCTGGCTGATGCGCTCGTTCCTCGCCGAGGTGCCGATCGCCATCCTGGAGGCGGCGTCGATCGACGGTGCCGGTCTCATCACGACGCTGCGCCGGGTGGTGGCTCCCATCGCCATGCCGGGCATCGCCGCGACCGCGTTGATCTGCTTCATCTTCAGCTGGAACGAACTGCTGTTCGCCAGGGTGCTGACCGGCGTGGTCGCGGGCACCGCACCGGTGTTCCTCACCGGCTTCGTCACCAGCCAGGGCCTGTTCCTGGCGAAGGTCTGCGCCGCGGCGACGGTCGTGTCCCTCCCCGTGCTGATCGCGGGGTTCGCCGCCCAGGACAAGTTGGTCCAGGGCTTGTCGCTAGGAGCCGTCAAGTGAAGGCTGTCGTGATCACCGGGGTCGGTCAGCTGGAAGTGACCGAGGTGCCGGACCCGAAGGCAGGGCCGCGCGAGGTGGTCGTCGACGTCGCCGCCTGCGGTCTGTGCGGCACCGACCTGCACATCCTCCAGGGCGAGTTCGCGCCGACGCTCCCGGTGATCCCCGGCCACGAGTTCGCGGGTGTCGTCGTGGAGGTCGGTTCGGCGGTCACGGAGGTCGCCGTGGGCGACCGCGTCGCGGTCGACCCGTCGCTGTACTGCCACGAGTGCCGGATGTGCCGCCTGGGCCGCAACAACCTGTGCGAGCGGTGGAACGCGATCGGCGTCTCGGTCGCCGGTGGCGCCGCCGAGTACGCCGTGGCGCCGGTGGCGAACTGCGTGAAGCTGCCCGACCACGTCCGCACCGAGGACGCGGCGCTGATCGAGCCGCTGTCCTGCGCGGTCCGGGGCTACGACATCCTCCGGTCGCAGCTCGCGAGCCGGGTGCTCATCTACGGCTCGGGCACGATGGGCCTGATGATGCTCCAGCTCGGCAAGCTGACCGGCGCGGCCAGCATCGAGGTGGTCGACATCAACACCGACCGCCTCGCCACGGCCAAGCAGCTGGGCGTCACGGCCACGGCGACGTCGGCGGACGAGCTGGACCGGCCGAAGGGCTGGGACGTCGTGATCGACGCGACCGGCAACGAGCGCGCGATCCAGGACGGCCTCAACCGGGTCGCGAAGGGCGGGACGTTCCTCCAGTTCGGCGTCTCGGACTACGCGGCCCGCGCCGTGATCGAGCCGTACAAGATCTACAACCAGGAGATCACCATCACCGGTTCGATGGCGGTGCTGCACTCGTTCGAGCGGGCGGCGGACCTCTTCGCGACCGGCGTCCTGGACCCGGACGTCTTCATCAGCGACCGGCTCCCGCTCGACTCCTACGCGGCGGCGATCGAGCAGTTCAAGGCGGGCGAGGGGCGCAAGATCCAGATCCTGCCCTGACCCACCCGCGAGCGGACCGGAAGCCCACCAGCCGAACAGGCCGGTGGGCTTCCGCACGTCCGGGGCAGGAGCGCCGTCCTCAGGCGGCGTGCCTGCCGCGCTTGCGCGGGTTCCTCATGCTGAACACCACGACGCCACCCGCGGTGAGCACGCACAGCCCGAAGAGCAGCGGGATCGCGATGGACGCGCCGGTCGTCGGCAGGTCGGTGTCGTCGGCGACCACCAGGACGCCGTCCTCGCTCGTCGTCGTGCTCGTCGCCCGCTCCGAGGTCGTGCCGCGGGTCTCGCCGCCCACCGGCCCCCTGCCGTCACCGGGCACCGAGGAGGACGTGGAGGTCGCCGCGGACGTCCTGCTCCCCGGCGGCGTTTCCGAGCCGACGGACGTCCGAGCCGTCGGTGGCTCGACGAGGCTGACGAGCGGTGGCACCAGCGACGGCAGGGCCCTGGTCGGCAGCGCCGTCGAGGTGGGCCCGTTCCGACCGGGCGGCTCGGTGCCCCGCCCCGGCTGCTCCACGGGCGGCTCCGGCACCGCCGCGGTGGTGGTGGTCGTGGTCGTCACCGGGGGAGTGGTGGTGTGCGTGGTCGTCGTCGTGGGCGCGGTGCCGGTGGTCTTCGGAGCGCTCGTCCGCGTCGCCGTGGTGGTGGAGGAGGGCGGCGACGTGGTCGACCGCCGCGTCGGCGTGGGCGCGACCTGCTCGCAGGGCGGCTGCGACACCGTCCGGTCGAACGAGAAGCCCTGGTCGCCGGTCCGGTCGTTCCCGGCCCTCACCCTGACCCGGTAGGAGTGCGCCGCGTTGCCCGGCCGGATGAAGGAGTTCCGGTAGGACGACCCGAACCGCTCGCCGTCCAGCACCCGCTCGCCGTCCAGGACGGTCACGGTGTTCGCCACCCGGCTGTCGTAGCCGCGGATCTCCACCGTGAGCGCCGACTGACCGCCCACGCAGTTCGCCTTCACGGTCGGCGCGCCCGCGCCCGCGGGGTCGACGAAGCCGAACCAGACGACCGCCGTGGTGCCCACGAGGGCGAAGGCTCCGAGGGTGCGCCTGGCCACGCGCACGGCCGCGTCGTCCGATCGTGCAAACCCCATGGTGACACTCCTGTCGTGGTCCCTGCGGCGGGCATCGCGAGCCGCCACTTGCCTATACGGGACGGCGGAGGTCACTGTTCACGGCGGCCGTTAGGCCGATCAGGTGAAGGTTGGTCACTGTCCGGAGTGCGACGTGCCTGGTCAGGGCCGTTGAGGCCGTCGATCCGGTCGGTCTCGGCGCTTGAGGCCGGTCAGCACCACACCGAGCGCGCTGACCAGGCACAGGCCGATCAGGAGCGGGATCGCGACGGACGCCCCCGCCGCCGACAGCTCGGTCTTGCTGCCGAGCGGCACGATGCCCGTGTTCGTCGTCGGCGCCGTCGAGGGCCCCGGCTCGGTCGGGGAACCACTCGGGGTGGGCGTGGTGGTCGTCGTGGTGGGTGTCGCGCCCGCGACCGAGGACGGCGCCACCGACCCCGGAACGGTCGACACCGACGGCGGAGCCGCCCGACTGGGCGAGGCGCACGGCGTGGTCCGCACCTCGCGGGCGAACGACTGGCGGGTGTTGCCCGCGACCCGCACCGTCACGACGAACGTGTGCGCCACGTCCGCGGGCCGGGGGAACGAGCCCACGTAGGACCCGCCGAACTCCCGTTCGGACAGCACGACCTCGCCGTCCCGCACGCTGATCGTGTTCCGGCCCGCCGAGAACCCCCTCAGGTCCACCGCGAGCACGGCACCGCCCGGCCCGCACGACGTGCTCAGGTCCGCCTTCTCGGCCGATGCGGGGACGGCTGCCGTCAGCAGCGCCACGGCGGCCGTCGTGGTCGTCACGACGACGCCGAGCCCCGTGCGGGCGGTGCGGGCGAACTCCATGCGGGCTCCTAGGAGGTGGTGCGGTGTACAGGGCAGTACGGCCCTGGTAGGCCCGTTGTTCACCCGCTCCGCTGCGCCATCCGGGTGAGAGCGGTTGTCAACGAGGCACCCGGTGGTTTCACCAGTTGGACGTTCGCACCCGAGTCCTCCCCGTGTCTTGCCCACCGCTCCGCGGCGTGGCTACCGTTCCTCCAGACGCCGGAAACCCCACAGCGGAACGGAGAGCGACATGACCGTCCTGTGCTCGCGCCGCCACGTGGACCTCGGCCGCATCAGCAGCGCCCTCTGTCGCACCCGCTGATCCCCTCCTCCTCACCGCACTGAGCCCGGCCCACCCCGGCCGCCGGGCTGTTCAGCCGACCCCGGCACAAGGACCCCTCATGAGCGTTTCCGCGCGCCCCCTGGTGGCCGCACCCGATGACGAGGCCGACCCTGCGTCGCTGGAGGTGGTGCCCGCCCGCCACCCGTGGCGGTGGGTCGGCGTCGCCGTGGTGCTCGTCCTGCTCGCCCAGTTCGTCCACGGCCTGGTGACCAACCCCGGCTGGGACTGGCCCACGTTCAGGCAGTACTTCACCGCCGACTCGATCCTGCGCGCCGTCGGCGTCACCATCGAGCTCACCGTCCACGGCACGGTCCTCGGCTTCGCGCTCGGCGTGGTCCTCGCGCTCATGCGCCTGTCCAGGAGCCCGTTCCTCCAGGTGGTCAGCTGGACCTACGTCTGGGCGTTCCGCTCGATCCCGCTGATCGTGCAGCTGCTCTTCTGGTTCAACATCGCCTACCTGTACCAGCGGTTCGACTTCGGCATCCCGTTCGGCCCGTCGTTCATCTCCTTCGACACCAAGGACCTGATCGGCCCGATGAGCGCGGCCGTGCTGGGCCTCGCCCTGCACCAGGCCGCCTACTCCGCCGAGATCGTCCGCTCCGGCATCATCGCCGTCGACCACGGCCAGCTCGAAGCCGCTGCCGCGCTGGGCATCCCCAGGCTGCGCCAGTTCCGCAGGATCGTTCTGCCGCAAGCGATGCGCTCCATCCTGCCGAACGCGGCCAACGAGGTCATCAGCCTCTTCAAGGGCACGTCGGTCGTCTCCGTCATGGCGATCGGCGAACTCTTCTACCAGGCGCAGGTGATCTACGGCCGCAACGCGCGCGTCGTGGCCCTGCTCATGGTCGCCACGGTCTGGTACATCGCCATGACCACGCTCCTGTCGGTCGTCCAGCACCACGTCGAACGGCACTACGCCAAGGGAGCGCTGCGCGACCTGCCACCCACGCCGCTGCAACGCCTGCGTGCCCGGTGGTCCGCGCTGCGGGCCAGGGCGGGGGCGACCCGATGAGCGGGCCGATGGTCGACCTGAGGGGGATCCACAAGAGCTTCGGCGCGCTGGAGGTCCTCAAGGGCGTGAGCCTGGAGGTCGAACAGGGGCAGGTGGTGGTCGTCCTCGGCCCGTCCGGCTCCGGCAAGTCCACCCTCCTGCGCACGATCAACCACCTGGAGAAGGTCGACCGGGGCCACGTCAGCATCGACGGCGACCTCCTCGGCTACCGCAGGAGCGGCGGCAAGCTCCACGAACTCAAGGAACGCGAGATCCTGAAGCAGCGCACCCACATCGGGTTCGTCTTCCAGAACTTCAACCTGTTCCCGCACCTGACCGTGCTGGAGAACGTCGCCGAGGCCCCGCTCTCCGCGCAGCGCAAGCGGAAGGCCGAGGTCCACGCCGACGCCGTCCGCCTGCTGGCCAGGGTCGGCCTCTCCGACAAGGAGAACGCCTACCCCAGGCAGCTCTCCGGCGGCCAGCAGCAGCGCGTCGCCATCGCCAGAGCACTGGCGCTGTCCCCGAAACTGCTCCTGTTCGACGAGCCGACCTCGGCACTGGACCCCGAACTGGTCGGCGAGGTCCTGGACGTCATCAAGGACCTCGCGGCCACCGGCACCACCATGATCGTCGTCACCCACGAGATCGGTTTCGCCCGCGAGGTGGCCGACCGCGTCGTCTTCATGGACGAGGGCGTCATCGTCGAACAGGGCCCGCCCACCGCGGTCCTGGACCACCCCCAACACCCGCGCACCCGCGCCTTCCTGTCCAAAGTCCTGTAGCAGCACGGAGGAACACAGTGTCACCATCCAGACTCGTCCCGGCCCTGGTAGGTCTGCTGGTGCTGGTCGCGGCCTGCGGCGGTGCCGACGGCGCGGTGGTGGAGGACCAGGTGGTGTCGGAGGGCAAGGTCATCAACCTCGGTCCCGACCAGAAGCGCGTGACGGCGGAGAAGGACCCCACCATCGCCGCCGGGGTCCCCGGGGAGGTGCGGAAGACCGGCAAGATCACCATCGGCGGCTCCGCGGGCACGGCCCCACCACTGCGCTTCTACGCCACCGACGACAAGACCCCCATCGGCGTGGAGACCGACATCGCGGTCCTGATCGCCCAGGTGCTGGACCTGGAACCACAGCTGGAGGTCTCCTCCTGGGAGAACCTCTTCGTCGGCCTGGACTCGGGCGCCTACCAGCTGGGCCTGTCCAACATCACCGTGACCGAGGCCCGCAAGGACAAGTACGACTTCGCCACCTACCGCCTGGACACCCTCGCGTTCGAGGCGAAGAAGGGCGGCACCTGGAAGGTCGAGGGCCCGGAGGACGTGGCGGGCAGGACCATCGCCGTGGGGTCCGGCACCAACCAGGAGAAGATCCTCGTCGACTGGTCCCGGCGGAACGAGGACAAGGGTCTCAAGCCGACGGACATCAAGTACTTCCAGAACAGCTCCGACTACTACCTGGCCCTGGAATCAGGCCGCATCGAGGCCTACCTCGGCCCGAACCCCACGGCCGCCTACCACGTGGCCACGTCGGGCAAGACGGAGATCATCGGCAGCTTCTCCGGCGGCGGCGACATCGTCGGCAAGATCGCCGCCACCACCAAGAAGGACAGCGGCTTGGTCGAGCCGGTAGCGGAAGCGCTGAACCTGCTCATCAAGAACGGCAAGTACGCGGAAGTCCTCGAACGCTGGGGCCTGAGCAGCGAGGCGGTACCCACCTCGGAGATCAACCCACCGGGCCTCCCCAGGTCCTAGCCGGCGAGGACCGACCCACCGCGCGAGCGGGACAGGGCTTTCCCCGAAGCGGTGGCCGGTCCTGCTCGGGGACTCGACCCCTGCCCTTCGGCCCGATCACAGGGGCCAGGGGCCACGGGTCACTCCACGCCGGGACCAGCAGCCAGGTGGCGGATCCCCCACCCGCAGGGATAGGCCGGGGATCCGCCACCCTCCACAACGACACCCGGAACCGGAACGCCCTCAACGCCCGACTCCGGGCCCTCCCAGGGGAAGGATTCCCCAACCCTACCCAGCGGCCCCGTCCCCGACCCCATAACGATCCCCCATAAACCGAACGGATGCCCCGCCCCACCGCCGGGCCCCGTCCATCAGCCCGATCATCCCCGACACCAACCGCATCTGATCCACCCCGCGGATGTCCGCCTCCACCAACCGGGGCGAGCACACCAGCACGGCCACCACCTGAGCCCGCGACAGGGCCACGTTCAACCGGTTCCGGGACAGCAGGAAGTCCAACCCCCGAGGCAGGTCCACGGCGGCGGACGACGTCATGGTCGCGATCACCACCGGCGCCTCCTGCCCCTGGAACTTGTCCACCGTCCCCACCCGGACCCCGTCGAACCCGGCCTTCTCCAACGCCCTCCGCACCACCCGCACCTGGAGGTTGTAGGGCGCCACCACCAGGACGTCGTCCTCCGAGAGCGGCCGGGACTCCGCGCCGTCCGTCCACGGTCGACCGATCAGCGTCCGCACGATCCCCACCACCTCCTCGGCCTCCTCCACCGAGCTCGTGATGTTGTGCGAGTGGTCCACGAGATCCAGGTACAGCCCGGACTCCACCCCCTCCAACGACCTCGAACCGGCCGACGGGTGGGCGTGCAGCCTCCCCGAGTACGACAGCCGCGACACCGGCGCGCACACCTCCGGGTGCATCCGCCGGGTCTGGTCCATGAAGTACCCGAGGGACGCGGGGATCACGTCGGCGTCCCCGATCAGGTGCCCCAGCGCCGACGCGTCGGCCCCGGCCGGGTGCGTCCCCTGCACCACCTGCGGCAGCTGCTGCGGATCCCCGAGCAGCACCAGGTTCCGGGTGCACGTCGACACGGCCAGCGCGTCCGCCAGCGCGAACTGCCCGGCCTCGTCGATGATCAGCACGTCGAACGGCTGCTCCCGCAGCGCGGCGTTGGAGAACGTCCACGCCGTGCCGCCGACGAGGTGCCCCCCACCCTGCTCGCCGCGCCAGCGGACCAGCGCGGGGTTGTCCCTGGGCTGCTCCCACTCGCAGTCCCGCACGGGCTTGCCCTTGGCGCGCTTGGCGCAGGGGATCGGCACCCCGAGTTCCCGCCCGGCGGCCCCGGCGGCCGACAGCACGTTCTCGACGGCCTTGTGGCTGGTCGACGTCACGGCGACGCTCTTCCCCCGCCGCACCAGGTGCGCGATCAGCCGCCCGGCCAGGTACGTCTTCCCGGCCCCCGGCGGTCCCTGCACGGCCAGCGTCGACCCGTCCAGCGCGTCCACCGCGCTGATCACGGCCGCCACCAGGTCCTCACCCACGGGCAGCGGCCCCGACGTGACCAGCCGCGGCGGCGTGCGGCGCAGCAGGTCGATCCCGGGGTGCGGGGGCAGCACCGGCAACCGCTCCACCACGGTCTGCGCCAGCTCGTACACCGCGTCGTCCTTCGGCGCGGGCTTCACCGGGTCGCCGGGCAGGATCGCGATCGGTCGCGCCGAGTCCAGCTCGTCCGGCTTCACGCTCTCCAGCAGCACCACCCGGTCCGCGCCCTCGGCGATCACCTCCGCCTTGCGGGTCCGGGCGGTCGGCGTGCCGGGGTACAGGAGCCGCACCTGGTCGCCGTGGCCGAACGGGTGCGGCCGGTCCGGGTCGCACACCGCGTGCACCTCGCGCTTGGCGTTGCGCACCCGGCCGCTGGGCATCACCCAGTCGTCCACGCGCACCGACACCGGCACCGCGCAGGTGCCGTCCACCTCCAGGTCCGGCAGCGGAGCCCCCACCTGCCGGAAGAAGTCCCACCACGCCGGGTTCGTCTCGCGCCGGTGGTAGCCGACGGCCGCGGCGAGCAGCGCCCGCGCCTTCTCGTCCGGGGTCGCGTCGGCGGGGTTGTCCGGCAGCCCGGCCATCAGCGGGTCCACGACGGCGGCCAGCTTCGCCGCGCGCTCCGCCCTGCGCTCGGCCGCCAGCTCCTCGTCGGTCCGCCGGACCAGGCCGTCCAGCTCGGACTCCTCGGGCACGTGCGGTTCGATCCCCGCCTCGACCCGCACGTCCAGCAGGAACCGGTACAGCCCCTGCGTCGACACGCAGTCGTAGGTGTTGTACGCCTCGATCCCGGCCAGCACGACCGAGGCCTGCTCGGCGTCGCCGAGTTCCAGCAGCGTCAGGTACTCCTCGTAGGCCTCGATGCTGGAGACGGCGTTCTTCACCTCGCCGGACCGCGACCCCGGCATGTACAGCGGCTCCAGGTCCTTGATGGAGTACGACCGCTGCGACACCCGCAGCGCCTTGCGCACCACCGCGTACAGGTCGATCAGGGAACCCGTGCGCAGCAACGTGTCCACGGCCTCCTCGCGGGTCCCGTGCAGTGCGGCCAACCGCTTGAGCGCGCTCACCTCGTACGGCGCGTAGTGGTACACGTGGCTGCCGGGGAACTCCGTCAGCCGCGCGAGGGCGAAGTCAACGAACGCCTCGAACGCCGCCTTCTCCTGCGCCCGGCTGTGCGCCCAGAACGGCGTGAAGACGCTCCCGGCGGTGACCGCCCCGAACAGGTACTCCAGCCCCTCACCGGCCAGGGCGAACGGGTCGCCCTCCATGTCGAAGAACACGTCCCCGTCGGCGGGGCTCGGCAACGCCGCCAGCACGTCCGGTGCCAGCACCTCGTAGGCGACCTTGCCGGTCGGGTCGTCCGGGGTGCGCGAGTTGTCCTGGATCACCTGGAGCGCGGCCTGCGACCGCAGCGCGCCGAACGTCGTGGCCGACATGTCCGACGGCCGGTCGGTGGCGGTGGCGTTGGCCAGCGCGTCGATCGTCCCCAGCCCGGCGGCCACCAGCTTGCGCCGCTGGTCGGTCCGGATCCCCGCCACCAGCGACAGGTCGCGGGCGGTCTCGCGCCCGGTGGCGCAGCTCCGCGCGAAGCGGCAGGTGCCGCACGCGGGCCGCTCGTCCGCCCACACGGGCGAGGGCGTCACCGCGGGCGCGGACAGCCGCTCCCGCAACCGGTTCCGCAGGTGGTCCACCAGCGGCAGGAAGTCCGCCACCGGGAACGAGTGCGTGGCGTCGTCGCCGAGCAGCAGGTGCATGGACGGCCCGGTCGGGTGCCCGGCCCGGCGCAGCGCGTCGGCGTACGCCGTCAGCTGGAGCACCGCGGCGGGGGTGGCGTGCCGGGCCAGCTTGGTGTCGTGCGGCTCGTACCCGTCCGGCGACGCGACCACGAAGTCCGCGCGGCCGTGGAAACCGTCCGAGTAGAACACCGCCTGGTAGACGACCGGGGCGCCGGACTCCAGCGCGGTCCGCGTCTCCTCGGCGGCCTGGAGCAGCGCCTCGTGCCGCGGCGCGGGCTGTCCGATCTCGACGACCCCGGCGCCGAACCGCTCCCTCAGCCGCTCCAGCGCGGCCCGCTCGTGCGCGAGGCCGTGCTTGGTGATCAACGTCGCACCCGAGCCGTCCGGTGTGGGCACTCCCGGCAGCCGGGCCGCGACGGCGTGGTTGAGCGCGCTGCGGTGCTCGCACTCCAGCAGGTCGACCAGGTCCGTCGGCGAGATGACCAGGCCGGCCTCCGTGGTGAGCATGACGGGCAGTATCGCGGCCCCGGTCGCCGTGCTCGTGGACGCACGGGCCCCCGCGTGTCGGCGTCCCGGTAGCGTTGCGCCCATGGCGACACTGGTCTCGTTCCACGCCCATCCCGACGACGAGTGCATCCTGTGCGGCGGTGTCATGCGCAAGGCCGCCGACGAGGGGCACCGCGTGGTGCTGGTCGTGGCGACCCGCGGTGAGGTCGGCGAGGTGGACGACGGGTTCCTGGCCGAGGGCGAGCCGCTGGGCGAGCGGCGCGTCCGCGAGACCCACGCCTCGGCGGAGGTGCTGGGCGCGAAGCGCGTCGAGTTCCTGGGGTACGTCGACTCCGGGATGATGGGGGAGTCCACCAACGACGCCCCGAACACCTTCTGGACCGCGCCGGTCGAGGAGGCGGCGGCCAGGCTCGCGGCGATCCTGGTCGAGGAGTCCGCCGACGTGCTGACCGTCTACGACGACAACGGCGGCTACGGCCACCCCGACCACATCCAGGTCCACCGGGTCGGGCTGCGCGCCGCCGAACTCGCGGGCACGCCGAGGGTCTACCAGGCCACGATGAACCGCGACCACGCGAACCGCGGCCTGGCCGCCGCCGAGGAGGCGGGCCACCGGCTGCCCGACGTGGACACCTCGACGTTCGGCAAGCCCGAGGCCGAGCTGACCACCGCGGTGGACGTCACGGCGTACCTGGAGGTCAAGAAGGCCGCGATGCGGGCGCACGCCAGCCAGATCAGCGAGCAGTCGTTCTTCCTGGGCCAGACCGACGAGGCGTTCGCGTTCTCGTTCGGCACCGAGTGGTTCATCCGGGTCGGCGCCGAGCCGGGCATCACCGAGTCGGACCTGCTCACGGGGCTGTAGCCAGCCGCCGGTGCTCGTCGGCCAGCGCTCGGGCCCGCTCCAGCGCCGCCGGGGGCACCGGCTCGTCCGCCCACTCCGCTAGCACCTCGGCCATGCCGGTCACGAGGTCCCGGCCGATCGCCGTCAGCCCGCCGCTGCCCAGCATCGTCGCGGTCGTGTCGAGCGCGGCGGTCCGCCAGCGGGCGAACTCCACGTGCCCGTCCTCGTCGGCCTCGCGTTCCCGCCGCCAGAACCCGGCCACGCCCAGGTGCGCGTACGTCCCGTGCAGCAGCCCGGCCAGCGGCCGGGGGTCGTCGCGCCACGGCGCGTAGAACCGCCTGCCGGGATCGGGGCGCAGCAACGGGAACAGGTCCATCAGCGCCACGAGCTTGGTGTGCTGCACCTCGTGCGCCAGCGTGACGGCCACCGACCGCGCGTCCGGACCGAGCGAGAGGAACACGCACCCGAACGCGTCCCCGAGCGTCGCGCTGCTCATCCCGCCCTCCGCCGAGCGCAGCGGGGCCAGCACCGTCACGGCCGCGGCGACCTCCTCGGCCACCGCGGGGTGCCGCAGCGCCAGCAGGTCCCAGGCCGCGGTGACCCGCTCGCGCCAGCGGGCCACGTCGGCGCGCGGGTCGACCCGGAGCGCGTCGGGGACCCCGCTCCACCGTTCCAACCGGAACACGACCCCGCCGCCGACCGCGATCTCCGGCGTCGGCCGCCACTCCAGGCGGTCCACCCGGACGGTGCCGCGGACCGGTCGGTCCACGTGGCCCAGTGACGGCAGCGGGAACCCGTCCGACGCCGGGAAGTCGAGCGCCACGTCCAGCCCCGCCCGCACCGCCGCCGCGGCGGCCACGTGCGCCAGTTCGGCGGGCCGGGCCCCGCGCCCCCGGCCGAGCGCCACCGCCGTCCGCGTCGCCCACGCGCTCACCGCCGGGTCGTCCAGCAGCCGCTCCACCTCGGCTGGCGCCACCCGCCGCGCCTCGGCCAGCACCTCGAACGCCTGCCGGGCCGACGGGTCCCGCCCGACCACGAACCGGAGCAGCAGCAGCGTCCGGCTGCGCCGCGCCGCCACCAGCGCCCGCACCGCCCCGGTCCCGCCACCGCCGCGGGCCAGCGCGGCGAAGTCGGCCCCGGACAACGAGTGCGGCCGTGTCACGATGGGGAACCCCTGTCCCGCAACGGGGTCACGACACCCGCTCCAGGTCGCGCGCGAGCCGACCCCGCACGTGCCGGATCAGCCGGTACAGGTCCGCGCAGTACACCGACGGCCGGTCGAACCCCGCGCCCTCGCGGTACCGGTGCGCCCGCAGCCCGCCGCCGCACACCGCGTGCAGGTCGCACGCCCGGCAGACGGCCGACAGCCCCGCGAGCCCCGCCTGCCGCGCCCGCACCTCCGGCAGCCGCAGCGCCGCGTCGAACGAGTCGCGCGCCACGTGCAGGCCGGTCGCCGCCGCACCCTCGAACGCGGAGGCCAGGATGTCGGACTGCTCGATCATCCCGTCGGTCTCGACCACGACCTGCAACGCCGGGCTCAGACCGATCCCCTCGACCCGCGACCGGCCGCCCAGCAGGACGTGCACGACCTCCTCGAACAGCCGCACGCCGGTCTCCCGCACCGGTGCGCCGTACCAGCGGTCGAACACCGCGACCAGCCAGTCCGCGTACCCGAAGCCCGGCGGGGGAGCGCTCCAGTTCCCGTGCGGCAGCAGGAAGTCCACCGCGGGCGGCTCGAACGCCAGCAGCGACTCGTAGGTGCGGACGGGGTCGTTGCGCAGGTCCACCACGCACAGCAGGCCCGCGAACAGCGGCCGGAACTCCGGCGACCCCAGTTCCGCGAGCCCCGCGAGCACGGCGGCGTGGCTGTCGCCGCGGTGCCGGGCGGTCGCCGCCGCGTCGCCGTCCAGGCTCACGCCCACCCGCACGTCCAGCGCCAGCAGCACCTCCAGGAACCGGCGGTCGAGCAGCGTCCCGTTGGTCTGCACCGAGAACCGCGCGGGCACCCGCGACCGCACGGCCGTGACGACGTGCTCGACCACCGCCGGACCGGCCAGCAGCGGTTCACCGCCGTGCAGCACGACCTCCACGTCGGCCAGGCCGTGCGCGCGGGCGTGCTCGGCGATCCGCTCGGCCGTGTGCTCGACGTCCTCCGGCGACATCACCCTGGGCCTGCCCCGCCAGCGCTGGTCGGCCATCTCGTAGACGTAGCAGTAGTCGCAGGCCAGGTTGCACCTGCTGTGCACCTTGACGACGAACTGGTGAAACGGTCGCACGCGCACCCCCGATCCCGTCCCCTCCCGCCATGAAACACGGCGTCGGGCCGCCGCGGTGGTCCGATCGGCCCATTGACGGCATTACCGGTTGCCGCGCACTAGGATGGAGATCGAATCCCGGTCGACCGGAGGCACGGAACCCGCAACTCCGCGGGCGCCGGGTGTAGGGGGCGCGAGCGCATGGAGACCGACGGGGTGCTGGAGTCCGAACTGCTCGACGTGACGGGCATCGACCTGGCGCGGCTGGACGCCCTGCCGGACGACGTGCTGAGGGCCTCGCTGCGCCGGGTCCTGGCCGAGGACCCGGAGATGCCCGAGCAGTACGCCGCCTTCCAGAGTTCGCTGTAGGCGCTGCCTCCATCCGAGTGAATCTTCGCCTTGAACGGAGTCCGTTCGGGCCGTGGGGTCCACCCGGCACCGTCCCGCTTGGTTTATTCAACGAGTTCACGTCCCCGGACTGGAGTGGTGATGAGCGGTTCGCTGAGCGTTCCGGGGCAAGCGGGTGTCGTCGCGTTCCTGTCCGCGACCGGCGGCACCGGTCGGACCAGCGCGGTGGCGAACCTGGCCTGGGTGCTGTCGAGCGCGGGCAAGCGGGTGCTGGTCGTCGACTGGGGCTCGGAGGTGCCGAGGGTCCGCGAGTACCTGGAGCCGTTCCTGGTCGACCGCAGGCCCTTCCCCACGCAGCTGGGCCGCCAGCTGCTCGCGGCGTACACGTCGACCCCGGTGCGCGAGGGCTACGAGCCGAACGCCGAGCGGTTCGCGCTGCCCGAGGCGGCGGGCCACGTCGACGTGGTCGCCCCGATGGAGCCGGACGCGGCGGGCCGGTTCTTCCCTGACTTCCAGCACGGCGACCCGAGCGCGATGACGGACCTGCGCACCCGGCTGACCGAGGCGGACTACGACCACGTCCTGATCGACGCGCCGACCGGGGCCGGTGAGGCGTCGCTGACGCTGATCGCGACCCTGTGCGAGGTCGCAGTCGTCTGCTTCCGCCCCCGCCCGCGGGCGATCTCCGACGCCGCCGACCTGGCCGCCCGCCTGCGCCGCCGCGCCCCGGTGCGGATCGACCTCGTGCCGGTGGCGACGCTGTTCGACGACGCCGACGAGCTGTCCAGGGCGCAGCGCATCCGCTCGGCCATCCACGCGGCGTTCGCCGAGCTGCTGGCGGGCCAGTCCCGGCGGCTGCCGGACGACGGCTCGATCGAGATCCCGTACCGGCCCTACGACGCGTTCGACCCGCTGCTGGCGATCCTGGTCGAGGAGCCGCGCCCCGGCGGCACGCTGGAGCGCCAGTACGGCCGCCTGGCGTCCGCCGTGACGGGCGGCGAGGTCACGGGGGTCACCCCGGTCTCGCCGACGCTGCGGGCCCGCTACCGGCGCGTCTTCGGCCTGGACTCCACCGTCGAACCGGACCGCGTGCTGGTCGCCTACGCGCCGCCGGACCGCGCGTGGGCGGACTGGGTGCGCGGCCAGCTCGACCGCGCGGGCGCGCAGACCAGGACGCTGGCCGACGCCGGGGCGTGGCTGGACGCCGCCCACCCGCCCGGCCTGGTCGTCATCTCCTCGCCGAACCTCGACGGCTCGGCCGAGCAGGCGTCCGTCGAGGAGTTCACCCGCGGTCGCCGGGCGACCGTGCTGAAGCTGCACCTCACCGACACCGAGATCGCCCCGGAGGACGTGGCGACCACCGTCGCGGTCTCCGAGCAGCACCACGAGTCGGTGCGGGCCCGGCTGCTCACCCACTTCGGGCTGATCGACCGACCCGGCACCGTGCGGGACGTGGGGATGCGCGTGCCCGGCGCGGTGCCCGCCGTGTTCGGCCTGCCGCCGCGCCACCCGCTGTTCGTGGGCCGCGACGCCGACCTGGAGGAGCTGCGCGACCGGCTGGTGGAGGCGGGCGACGCGCGGGTGGTGGTGACGCTCGGCGGCGTGCCCGGCATCGGCAAGAGCGAGCTGGCGCTGGAGTACGCCTACCGGTTCGCCAGCGACTACGACCTGGTGTGGTGGCTGCCGTCGCAGGACCGCCAGTCCGTGCTGGTGGGCCTGTCGAACCTCGCCGCCCGGCTGCGCCAGCCGGGGTCCACCGACTTCGGCACCACCTCCGCGCTGGAGCGGCTCGCGGGCGACCCCGCCTACCAGCGGTTCCTGCTGGTCTACGACAACGCCGACGACCTGGCCGTGCTGGAGGAGCTGCTGCCGGGAGGCTCCACCGGCCACGTCCTGGTGACCTCGGGCAACGCCCCCGAGACCGCCATCGAGCTGGTCCCGATGAGCGCGGGCGACAGCGCCAGGCTGCTCGCCGACCGGGTGCCCGGCCTGTCGCCGGAGGACTCCGAGCAGGTGGCGCTCGTCGCCGGGCAGCTGCCCCTCGCGCTCGACCTCGCGGGCGCGTGGCTGGAGGAGGTGGCGCACACCGAGCGCGAGGCGGGCAGCACGGCGGCCGACTCGGCGGCGTGGGCCGTCCGGACGTTCCTCGGGCTGCTCAACGGCCAGGAGGACACCACGGCCCGCGTGCTCGCCGTCGTGGTGGGCGCGCTGCGGGAGTCCTCGACCGGGCGGTTGGCCGTGCTGCTGGCCCAGCTCTGCTCGTTCCTGTCCCCGCAGGGCGTCGACCTGGGCCTGATCCGCTCACCCGCGCTGCTGGGACGGCTGGTGGTCGCGGGCGGCGTCGACGCCGAACCGCTGCGGCTCGACGCGGGCGAGATCGACCGCGTGCTGTGGACCGGAGCCCGCTTCGGCCTGTTCCGCGTCGACTGGGGCGACCAGTACACGCTGCGGCTGCACCGGGTCGTGCAGAACGCGCTGCGCGAGGGCATGGGGCAGCTCGAACGCGCGTCCCGGCGGGCGGAGGTCCTGTCCTGCCTCGCCGCCTACGCGCCGTCCGAGGTGGAGCTGACGGCCCCGGACCGGGCCAGCCGCTTCACCGAGCTCCAGACGCACGTCTACCCGTCGGGCGCGCTGGACAGCGACGACGACCTGGTGCGCCGCTGGCTGGTCAACCAGGTGCGGTTCCTCTACACCGACGGCGGCACGGGCGTGCGGCGCTCGGCGCTGGACCCCGGCGAGAAGCTCCTCGAAACGTGGACCAGCCGCTACGGCCCCGGCGACCCGCTGCGGGCCAGGCTCGCCGCGCAGCTCGCGAACATCCACCGCGTGCTCGGCAACCCGTTGCAGGCCCTGCGGCTGGACGACGCCGCGCTCGCCCAGCAGCGCCGCTCGCTCCAGCTCAGCCACCCGCAGGCGCTGATCACCGCCCGCGGTCGCGGTGGCGACCTGCGCGGGCTCGGCCTGTTCGACGAGGCGCTGGTCGAGGACCAGTCGACGTGGGAGGGCTTCCGCCGCGCGCTGGGCGAGGACCACCCGCACACCCGCAGCGCGGCGAACAACCTGGCCATCTCGATGTTCCTGTCCGGTGACCCGGCCGGAGCGCTGGAGCTGGAGGAGGACAACCACCACCGCAGGCGGCGGCTGTTCGGCGAACGCGACCCCGACACGTGGTTCTCGCTGTCGCGGATCGGCGTCTACCAGCGGGAGCTGGGCGACTACCCGAACGCGCTGACGTCGCTGATGACCGCGATGCAGAAGCTCCAGACCCTGCGCTCGGAGCTGAACCCGATGCAGCTCACCGCGCGCTGGAACCACGCCATCGCGCTGCGCAGGGCGGGCAGCGCGCAGGACGCGAAGGCACGCAACGGCAAGACGCTGCGCGACTTCCGGGAGATCTTCGGCCCGCACCACCCGGACACGCTGGCGTGCTCGCTCAGCTTCGCCGCGGACCACCGCACGGTCGGCGGCGACCCGGCGCTGGCCGTGGAGCTGGCCACCGGCGCCCTGCGGGGGTTCCTCACCGAGGTCGGGCTCGCGGAGCAGCACCCGTACGTCGCGCTGTGCAGGCTCGGCCTCGGGCTGTCGCTGCGCGCGGCGGGGGACGCGGACGCGGCGATCCGGGAAGTCCTGGCGGCGCGGGAGGTCCTGCGCGCCCGGCTCGGCGAGACGCACCCGTGGACGCTGGCCGCGGACGTCGACCTCGCCCGCGTCGTCTTCGCCTCCGGCGACCTGCCGCGCGCGGTCGAGCTGATCACCGCGGCCCACGCCGACTGCGTCGAGTTCCTGGGCGTCGACCACCCGTTCACCGTCATCGCGGCGCACGACGTCCGGCTCGCCGAGCAGGCAGGCGATCCCGACCGGGCCTGGAGGGAGATCGATGTCGACGTTCCCCAAACGTCCTGACGAGGTGTTCGAGGAGGTCGCCGACCACCTCGGCCCCGAGTTCGGCGACGCCCGGCAGGCCTGCTTCGACACGATGGTCAAGAGCACCGCGCTGCGCTACCTCGCGCACTACAGCCGCGCCGTGTTCGACTTCGGCCTCGACGCGCTCGGCGACCCGCCGCCCTCGCCCGACGCGCTGCCCGGCACCACCCGCCGCGACGAGCTCAAGCGCCTGGGCCGCCAACTCGGGTTCACCGTCACCACCCTGGACCGCACCCTCCAGGAGGCCCGCACCGGCAGGCTCATCCGCACGGTGGTGCAGACCGAGGAGGGCGCGGTCTTCTGCGACTCCGTCGTGCCCAGCGAGAACGTGGTCGGCCTCGTCGTCGACCGCTCCGCGACCGAGCACCCCGTGACGCCGCTGGCGCTGGCACCGGACGTCCGCGCCGCCGACCGGGCCGTGGCCGAGCTGGCGAGCACGCTGCGCGCCCAGGTCCGGCTGCCGTCGTTGAACCCCGGCGGCTGGGAGTCGGCCGACCCCGTCGAACCGCTGCCGTCGATCGGGTCCGAGCCCGCGCCGTTCACGACCGTCCTGGCCGCGCCGGGCGAGGACACCGACCGGCTGCTGTCCGCGTGCGTCCGCGCGGTGCGCCCCGAGGACCTGCACCTGGTCGCGTACTGCTCGCAGGGCGAGCTGCCGGTCATGGTCGACCACCTCGACCACCCGTCGCTGTCGCCGTTCTTCACCCAGATCGCGGTCGAGACCCGCCGCCGGTTCTACCAGGGCTTCAGCCGCGAGCTGGGAGCGCTGGCGCACCGGCTGAACCGGACGACCAGCACCGCGCTCGGCGGCGTGCTGGTGCGGCTGGTGCTCGACATCGAGATGGGCGCGATCTACTACTACCGCCTCGGCCCCGGCGACTACCTGGTCGGCGTCACGATCGACCAGAACCGGGTCAGCGGCGCGGACGACCGGATGGCGGCGCTGGCACTGGAACTGCGGTGAACTCCGCACTGCGGTCGGTGGCGCTCCTCGCGGCGGCGGGCGCGGGGTGGGCGGCGGCCGAGCTGTTCCGGCTCGACGACGTCGACTCCTCCGACCCGTACCGGTTCTTCGTGACGGCGCTGCTCGGCTTCGGCCTGTACGCGAGCACGCGCGGCATCGAGATCGACGAGTTCCGCACCCACCTGCGCACGGTCGTGGTGGCCGTGACGTTCGGCGTGCTCGCCAAGGTGGCGTTCATCTTCGGTGTGCTCTTCCTGGTGTACCGCGAACCGGACCACCTCGTGCTCGCCGTCGCCCTGGCCCAGATCGACCCGCTGTCCGTGGCGGCCGTCCGGCTCAAGAGCCGCATGTCGGACTCGGCGAAGGCCCTGCTCGCCGCGTGGGCGTCGTTCGACGACCCGATCACCGTGCTGCTGACCGCGTACTTCACCGCGTTCGCGCTGGGCGCCCACGACACCGTCGGAACGGGCCTGACGTCGTTCGGCACCAGCCTGTTCTGGAACGCGGTGCTCGTCGTCGTCGCGTACCTGGCGCACCGGGTCTGGAAGGCGCGGCGCACCGCGTCCGAGGGCCCCCGGCCGTGGCCGGTCCGGTGGGCGGTGCGGACCGGGCTGATCCTGGTGCTGCTGGCCGCCGGGTTCCTGGCCGTGCGGTACGCGCTGCTGCTCGCACTCGCCGTCGTAGGCCTGTTCTTCCGCCCGAACCTGGGGAGGTCGCTCGACGGCCTCACGCAGGTCGCGCTGTACACGGCCACGTTCGCCGTCGGCGTGGTGCTGGTCGGCGGCCTGCGGATCGGGGAGGGCGTGGTGCTGGGGATCGCCGCGTACACCGCGCAGATCGTGGTCGCGCTGGTGCTGACGATCCCGAAGGTGTGGCGCGGCGACCGGATGAGGCTCGCGCTGGGCCAGCAGAACGGGCTGACCGCGATCATCCTGGCGCTGCTGCTGGAGCCGAACTTCCCCGGCACGATCGCCGTCGTCGCACCCGCGATCATCGTGGTGAACCTGCTGCACGCCCTGTGCAACGGCCTCTACGACCGGTTGGCGCCCGTTCGGGGCCCGGACGACGGTCAGCGGCCACCCGCGCGGGACGACCGCCACACCGCGCGCTTGACACGGGGGCTCAGGTTGTCCAACGCCATCGCGACCCGGTTCCGCCGCCCCGCCTGATTGACCGCCGCCACCATGCCCGAGTGGCGCGCCGCCCACGGCGGCAGCTCGAACAGCGGGTCGAGCCCGAACACGGGCAGGTACTCCGAGATGCCGTCGTAGGCCCGGCAGACCTGGTCCAGCCGGTCCTCCGCCTCCGCGGTCGGCGCGGCACCGCCCGCGGCCTCCGTGCCGAACCACTGCGCGACCGACGCGCGGAAGCTCTGCACGGACCTCTGCATCATCACCGCGCGCCCCGCGGCCTCGCGGTAGTCGATCGACCGCAACCGGCGCTGCACGGCCTCCTGCGTCTCGTCCTCCGCGGGCTCCAGCGCCTCGGTCAGCATCACGTCGAGCTGGGTCAGCTCCTCCAGCACGTCCACCGCGTCGCGGAACAGCTTCTCCACGTCCGGCGGCAGCGCGGACCGCGTCGACCGCTCGGTCCCGCCCTCGCCCGGCAGGGTGGCGAGCCTGCGCTGGATGGCGGCGAGCTGCCGGTCCGTCGACCCGCGCGCGCTGTCGACGTGCTCGGTGAGCTGCTCGATGAACCCGTAGATGCTCGACTGCTGCCGCGCCACGACCTCCAACCGCTGCCGCAGCGCCGTGACCACGTCGCCGTCCGCCGGGCCTGCGAGCAGGTTGCCGACCGCCCCGACCAGCGCCTTGAAGTCCTCGGCGAAGGTGCGCTCGACGTGCACCAGCGGGTCGCGGCCGATCAGCTCGCGCACCTGGATCGCCGCGCCCTCGACCAGCACGCCGTTGACGACCACCAGCACCTCGGCGCCCTCGGCGGCGTCCTTGACGGAGGCGATCCTGCGCCGCACCTCGGCCACGTTGTCGCTGTCCAGCAGGGATTGCGTGACGAGCACCGCGCACCCGCCCTCGCGGCCGGGGTAGGTGATCCAGAAGTCCGCTTTGGACTCCTCGCCCAGGCCGAGCAGGTGGTCGTGGTAGTAGTCGTACCCCGACGCGTCCAGCAGCCGCCGCACGACGCCGTGGATGTCGTCCGAGCTGAGCGTGCCGAACAGCTCGCGCGCCGCCCGCTCCACCACCTCGTGGGTCACCAGCGCGTCCGGGCCCTCGTCGTCCACGATCCGGAACACCCGGTGGCACAGCCGGATCACGTTGCGCGCGTTGCCCCTCGCGACCGCCGTGAGGTAGCCGATCGAGTCCATCGTGAACGGGTCGAGCGTCGGGCCGCCCTGCGCCGACTGGACGAACTCGGCGACCTCCTCCTTGCTCAGCCCGGCCATCGTCACGGTGTGCGCGATGCGCTGCCGCACGCTCGGCCCGAGCACGGTCCGGAAGTCCGGCAGCCCGGACAGCACCAGGCACGCGCCCGCCTTGGCGAACACCTCCAGCAGCGTCTGGAACGCGGCCAGCGTGCTGGGCTGCGGCTGGTTGTCCAGCGAGAAGATCTTGTCCAGCTCGTCCACGACCAGCACGAACCGCCGCCGCCTGCCGCCGAACAGCAGGGCGAACACGCCCATCGCCTCCAGGGCGGCGACCTCGCTGTCGATGGGCTTGGTGATGCCGCGCTCGACCAGCACCTGGTCCGGGTGGCCGCCGGTCAGCCACGCCCACACGGAGTGCTCGAAACCCTTGCGCAGCAACAGCGCCAGCGCCGTGCCGAAGTCCTTGTTCTCGGTGACGCCCCGCAGCGCGGCCTGCACCTTGCGCAGCAGGGCGCTCTCCATCAGGCCCATCCGCTCGACGACCTGCTCCGGCTGGAGGTCGCGGGTGTTGAGCCACTCGACGGTGTCCGCGGTCAACCCGGTGCTCTGCAACGACTCCGCGACCACGTCGGCGTAGTAGTCGCTGACCTGCGAGAGCACGCCCGCCAGACCGACCTTGTGCATGAACCGGCGGTACAGCTCGATGAAGCTCTCGGCGGTCGCGTCCAGGTACATCGCGTTCGCCGGGTCGCTCAGCTCGGCGCGCGCGTGCCGGACGAGCTGCACGGCCAGGTGCGTCTTGCCCGTGCCGTAGTCGCCGACGATCGCGATGACCGTGCCCGCCTGGTCGCCGCCGTCGGAGGCCCGCAGGTAGGACGTGACGTGGGAGCGCGCCTGGCGGATCGCGTCCGTCTCGATCGACACCTCG
This sequence comes from Umezawaea sp., assembly GCF_057122925.1. Lineage (NCBI taxonomy): Bacteria > Bacillati > Actinomycetota > Actinomycetes > Pseudonocardiales > Pseudonocardiaceae > Umezawaea > Umezawaea sp. Next base: position 94,471 of record NZ_DBNGPQ010000041.1, read on the forward strand.
GGGGAGTCGTGCGAGTCGAAGTCCGTGATGCGGGCGACCGCCATCGGCGAGAAGGGGTTCCTCCGTGCGCGCGGTTCGCCGTTTCCGCTCATCGCTACTTCCCCAGTCCGTTCCGGGACCCGTTGTTGAAGAACGCGACGATGTCGTCCACGGTCACGACGTCGCCTTCGCCGCAGCTTAGTCCCAGGCTGCGGCGGCTCTCGTAAGTTCCGTGCAAAGTTCGCTGGAGCTGGGCGACCGACTTGGCCCACCGGGTGAGGAACTCGATCGCCTCGTCACTCATCCGTGGGTAGCGGCCCACCATCGAGTGTCGCTCGAGCCGGTCCTCCACGAATCTGCGCACGTCACCCTCCTCCAGCGCGCCGACGTGCAGCGTCAGCGGCGGCACCCAGGCCTCCAGCTGCCGCACGACGTCCGCCACCTCGTCGGGGTCCAGCAGGTCCGACTCGGCCATGAAGAGCACCTTCGGACCCGCGAAGGCCCGTGCGTACTGGACCACCTCGGCGGCCAGTTCGCCCGGTGTCGGCAGCAGCACCACCAGCACCAGGTCCTCGGTGAGCGCGGCACCCAGCCGGGGGTAGATCCGGCGCGGCGTGTCGCGGTCGGGGCCGAGCTGCTCCACGGCCTGCGGTCGCAGGGCCTCGTTGTCCACCAGCCGCCCGAACAGCTCGTCGCACACGTGCGCGGCGCGCTCCTCGATCGACTGGGCCGGACCGTCGGGCAGGCACCCGGTCAGGTCCAGCACCAGCCCGCGCGCGTTCGGGCCCAGCTCGCGGTTCTCCCGGAGCCGGTCGACCTCCCGCACGACCCAGTCGGCGCAGCGGTGCACCAGCGCCGTCTTGCCGCACCCCGACTCGCCGGTGACCAGCACCAGCCTGCCCTCGGCCAGCAGCGCGGACAGGTCGCCCATCTGCTGGGTGAAGTCGTCGAACTGGAAGTCGGAGTCGTCGACCGTGACGTAGAACTCGCGGTGCCCGGCGTTCTTCCACGGGCACAGCGGGCGCATCGGCGTGCGCTGCCAGCCGGGCAGCGGGAACGGGTTCAGCCAGGGCTTCGTCATCGCGGTCGGGGGCTCATCTCCGGGTGCCGCCGCGCGGGCCGCGCCAGCGCCGTCGCCACCAGCAGCACCTCGTCGCGGAGTTCGTCGAGCCGCACCCGCAGCTGGGCGTCACGGGCCTTCGCCGCGTCGCCCTGGCCCGCCCGCTGGGTCAGCGCCTCGCCGAGCGGGCCGTCGCGCAGCCCGTCCAGGAGCTCCTGCACCCGGCTCCAGCCGCGGTGCTCCGACTTGACCAGCGCCAGTTGCGACACCAGCCCGGCGCGCGAGACCAGCACCGGGTCCTCCGCCCGCTTGCCGACGTAGGCGGACAGGTAGGCGGTGACCGCGTTCTCGAACTCCACCAGCGCGCCCCGCAGGTCCTCGGCCTGCTTGCGGCCCCGCGCGACCCGGTCGCGCCACGCCGTCGCCGCGTAGGCCAGCAGCGCACCGAACAGACCGGTCAGGAACGGCAGCGCCTGGGTGAACCAGCCGGGCGACGGTGCCTTCTCCGACCCGTACAGCGCCGAGCACACCCGCTCGAACTCGGCGGGTTTCGCCCTGCGCCACGCCGGGACGTCGCTCGGCACCTCGACGCCGACCGCCCTGCCCGCGTCGCGCAGGTTCCGCTCCGACTTCACGGTCAGGCAGAACACGGCCTTCGCGTCGTCCTCGCCGTCGGCGCGCGCCTGGCCCCCGCCACCGACCAGCAGGACCGCGGCGACACCGAGAGCGGCCACCACGCGCTTGCCCACCACAACCCCCATCGACGGCAGATCGTCAACTCTACCGAGGGGAGGTCGCCCGCAGTGGGCGGTTCGTCACCAGGCCGACGGCTCGAAGTCCTTGAGGAAGCAGCCGTACAGGTCGACGCCCAGCTCACCCTGGACGATCGGGTCGTAGACGCGGGCCGCGCCGTCGACCAGGTCCAGCGGCGCGTGGAAACCCTCGTCCGCCAGCCGCATCTTGGTGGGGTGCGGGCGCTCGTCGGTGATCCAGCCGGTGTCGACGGCCGTCATCAGGATGCCGTCGCTCAGCATCTCCTCGGCGCTGGTGCGGGTCAGCATGTTCAGCGCGGCCTTCGCCATGTTCGTGTGCGGGTGGCCGGGACCCTTGTAGGCGCGGCTGAACTGGCCCTCCATCGCCGACACGTTGACCACGTACTTGCGCCGCGCGGGCGAGGCCGCCATCGCCGCCCGCAGCCGCGACACCAGGATGAACGGCGCGGTCATGTTGCAGAGCTGCACCTCCAGCAGCTCCAGCGCGTCGACCTCGTCCACCCGCTGGGTCCAGCTGTTCTCGTCGTGCAGGTCCGGCAGCAGCCCGCCCGCGTCGATGGCCGTGCCGGTGGCGATCCGCGCGGGCGAGGCCGATCCGGCGGTCAGCGCCAGCGCGGTCAGCGCGTGCGGCGTCGGGATGGCGTGCACCTGCCCCTCCAGGGCGGCCGGGTGCTGGTCGTTGGTGTGGCCGAACGTGATCAGCTCCGGCAGCGGGCCGTCCGGCAGGGGAGAGGACTCCAGCGCGGCCAGCGGCGCGTAGGACTGCGGCGACCGGCGCACGGTCTGCGCGGCGTTGTTGATCAGCACGTCCAGAGGGCCCGCCGCGGCCACGGAGTCGGCCAGCGAGATCACCTGGGCCGGGTCGCGCAGGTCGATGCCCACGATCTTCAGCCGGTGCAGCCAGTCGGCGCTGTCCGGCATCGCCGTGAACCGGCGGACCGCGTCGTTCGGGAACCGGGTCGTGATCGTGGTGTGCGCGCCGTCGCGCAGCAGCCGCAGCGCGATGTACATGCCGATCTTCGCGCGACCACCGGTGAGCAGCGCCCGCCGACCGGACAGGTCCACCGACGCGTCGCGGCGGCCCCGGTTGCGGGCCGCGCACGGCGGGCAGAGCTGGTGGTAGAACGCGTCCACCTCGGTGTAGCGGTTCTTGCAGGTGTAGCAGGCCTTCGCCTTGATCAGCGTGCCCGCCTTCGCGCCGGGCGTGGTGTCCCGGAGCAGGATCCCCTGGGTCTCGTCGTCGATGCGCTGCGGCGACCCGGTGGCCGTGGCCTCGATCACGGCGCGGTCCGCGGCGGACTCGGCGGCGCGGCGCGCGGTGCGGCGCATCTTCCGGACGGTCTTGAAGATGCCCGCGGTGGCGCGCCGGACCGCGACCGCGTCCGGGTGCTCGGTCGGCAGCTGCTCGACCTGCGCCAACACCTTCAGGCAGGTCTCCATCAGCGCCGGGTCGATCCCCGCCACGTCCTGGTCGGGGTCGATCGCCACGTCGTGCTCGGTCACCGTCATGCCCTACTACCGTCCGTACGTCGCCTGCTCAGGGGTTCCCGCAGCACTCTACCGGCGACGTGGCAACGCCCGATCCAGTGAGAAATCCGTCGCCGGAAGGGTGAAATTCACGTGAGCCACGGCTAGGGTGCCCCGCATGCCAACAGCGGATGGTCCGCGCGTGAAGCGACTGGCGCACCCCGACGCAGACGTCCGAGCACGGTCGCTCGGCGTCCCGAGGGGCCGCCCGGTGATCGCGCTCTTCTCCTCCGGCGAAGCCCTGACCACGGAACTGGGCGCCAAGGTGCTCCCGCTGCTCCGGCGGGTCGTCGCGGGCCGGGACGCGGTGTTCATCACCGCGGGAGCCGACGTCGGTGTCGTCCACCTGCTCGGGGTCGCCCTCGAAGCGGTCGAGGGGAAGCTGCCCCCGTTCGTCGCCGTCGCGCCCAGCGGCAAGGTCGTGGCGGGGGAGGACAAGCCCGCCGAGGGTGAGCTGGCCCTCAACCCCAACCACGACGTCGCGGTGCTCGTGCCCGGCAAGGACTGGGGCGAGGAGACGCCCGCCCTGTTCCGGACGGTCGACGCGATCACCGGCAAGCGCGGCCGGTCGACGGCCCTGCTGATCGGCGGCGACGCCGTGGCCCGCGCCCAGGTGACCGCGCACCTCGGCGGCGACCGGCCGCTGGTCGTCGTCGCGGGCACCGGTGGCCTGGCCGACGAGATCGCCAGGGGCACCCTGTCCGAGGACGACGACCTCGCCGTGCTGGTCCGCAGCGGCACCGTCTCCGCCGTGCACCTGGACGAGGGCCCCGAACGCGTCGTGGCGGCCCTCGACCGCACGCTGGGCCCCAAGCCCGTCCCGAAGCTGACCGTGTGGCCGAGGCTGCGCTACCGCGCCCCGGAACCCGTGCCGATCATCGACCCCGGCTTCGTGGTCGAGTACCCGCTGCTGGCGGACGCGATCCACGAGGCCAACCGCGTGGTCGCGCCCGCGTTCCACGAGGTCGACGAGACCGCCCACCGCGAGCGCAACCACGCCAGGCTGCTCATCGTCCTGGCCATCGCCGCGGGGTTCGGCACCATCGGCTTCGGCGCGCTCCAGGCGTGGCTGGGCGACCAGGCGTGGCCCGGTGTGCTGGTCGCCGTCAGCGGCGCCCTCGCCGCCGCGCTGGTGGCCCTGTCCCGCCGGTACGAGGCCTCCGAGGACGACCTCTCCTCGGCCCACCGCGCGGAAGCCCTCCGCACCCTGTACTTCGACCACCTCGCCGCCCCGCTGCCCGCGTCCGACGCCGAACGCGAGGCCCGGCTCCAGGACCTCGTCAACGCGGTGGCGCGGCACCGCCACGAACCGGTGACCACCTCATGAGCGACTCCAGGACAGAATCGACGGCACCGGGCAAGTCCGGGGCCACCGAGCAGCCCAAGCCCGCCGCGGCGCCCGCCAAGCAGGCGCCCGCCAAGGCCGCGCCCGCGAAGCCCGAAGCCCCCGCGCCCGCGAAGACCGGGGCAGCGCAGGCCAAGCCCGAGGCGACGACGTCGGCCAGGAGCGGGGCGGTGCAGGCCAAGTCCGGAGCGGCGACCGCCAGGACCGGGTCCCCGGTGTCGGCGAGGCTCGACGCGGCTCCGCCGGCCAAGGCCGAGCACGCGGCTCCGCCGGCCAAGGCCGAACCCGCGCCGCCCGCCAAAGCCGAACCCGCGCCGCCCGCCAAGCCCTCACCGAAGCCGCGCCCGAAGCCCGCGGCCAAGCCCGGCCCCCCGCCGTCGGCCGAGGAGCGCAGGAGCCAGTTCGTCCGCGTCTACCTCAAGCACCGGGTCGGCGAACGCCTCGACGGCTTCGAACGCGGACGCGCCAAGTACACCTCGTCCCGCCGCTGGACCGGCGCGCTGTCCGTCCTCCTGCTCGCGGGAGCGGCGGCACTGGGCGCGGTGGCCGCGGCGGACGCGAGCCGCCGCCCCATGTGGGGCTTCCTGGCCGCCGTGGCGGCCTCCCTCGCCGTGGCCGTCGCCTGGTACGAGTCCGCGTTCGGCCTCCGCCGCCTGGCCCGCAGGTCGACCAGCGGCGCGGCCCTGCTGGAGATCCTCCAGGCCCACGGGGCCCCGTCGGACGAGGACGGCGTCGCGGCGTTCGTGACCGAGGTGGAGAGCGTGCTGCGCCACTCCGACTAGCCGGCTTCGTGCCCCCGAAGGCAGTGCCTGTCCACGGCGCGGTGCGCCCACCAGACTCCCTCGCATCCCGGTAGGAGCCGGGAAATAACCAACTGAGGGAGAACATCGTGCGCCTTGCCCGCATGCTCTCGACACTCGTCCTGGCCGTCGTGGCCCTGGTGGCCGGCACCTCGGTCGCCCAGGCCGACGTCAGCGCCCAGGTCACCAAGCTGTCCCACGGCGACGCGGCCGGCCGCCTCACCTCCGCCGGGATCACCTGGTCGTCCAGCGGCGGTTGCAGCAACCGCAACAACCCCACCTGCACCTCGTTCGACCAGGTCAACCTCGCCTCGATCCAGGGCGCGGGCGTCCTCAAGCGCGCCAGCGGGTGCGCCCTGCACATCACCGGCGGCACCGAGACCGGTCACGCCAGCGGCACCTACAGCCACTGGAACGGCTACAAGCTCGACTTCCGCCTCAGCACCTGCATCACCAACTACATCACCGGCACCTTCACCTCCATCGGTGGCAACAAGTGGCGCGCGGCCTCCGGCAACGTCTACTTCAAGGAGTCGAACCACTGGGACGTCACGTTCTACAACTGCGGCGGCTGCTGACGGCTCCCGCACTCGCGCCCCGACCACCGGGTCGGGGCGCGAGCCCACCACCATCAGCGGATTGACACCCGCACCAGCGCACGCCCGCTGGCACCACGACGTCCCCGAACGTGCGACCCATCACCCGGCAGGCCCAACCACCCCCGCCGACCAGGGCTTTCGCGGAAGCCATTCGAGGGACTTACCGGCGCGCGGCCATGTGGCAAGGTGTCCGGCGTGACGACGGAACAGGTCCTCTTGCTGGACGAGGCAGGCAACCAGATCGGCCTGGCCGACAAGGCCGAGGTGCACCACGCGGACACCCCACTGCACCTGGCGTTCTCCAGCTACCTCTTCGACGACCAGGGCCGCACCCTCCTCTCCCGCAGAGCACTGCACAAGAAGACCTGGCCGGGCATCTGGACGAACACGGCCTGCGGCCACCCAGCCCCAGGCGAGAAGATGACGGACAGCGTCCTGCGCAGACTCAAAGACGAACTGGGCCTACCCGAAATCAAACAGGTGGACCTGATCCTCCCGGAATTCCGCTACCGAGCAGAAATGCCAAACGGCGTAGTGGAGAACGAAATGTGCCCAGTGTTCAGAGGCACGGTGATCGGCACCCCAACTCCCAACCCGGCCGAGGTGGACAGCACGGAATGGGTCCCCTGGCACACCTTCGCAGAAGAAGTGCTGAACGGCACCAGAGACATCTCCCCCTGGTGCCGCCTACAGGTAGCAGAGCTGGCAAAACTGGGCCCAAACCCCATGGAATGGCCAGTAGCCAGCGACGACAACCTACCCCCAGCGGCAAAAATCTAAAACAAAAGCAGGACAAAACCAGCGCACGCCGCCGTGGCCGTGGCCGATTTTGCTCGGAGGATTTGACCCTTGCCCTGGTAGATCGGGCAGGTTGACACCACCTGCCCCTTAGCCCGATCACGGGGTCAAATCGAGGGGTCCCCGAGTCAAATCGGCCACCACCGCTGGGACTCGCGGCTACCAGGTCTGCCGGTGCTCGCTGTTACCGGATCCGCTGGGTCTGACGGCCACCAGCTCCGTTGGGACTCGTGGCCAGGTCCGCTGGGACTCACGGCCACCAGGCCTGCTGGGACTCGCGGCCAGGTCCGTTGGCACTCGAGGTCACCAGGCCTACCGGCACTCGCGGCCACCAGGCCTGCTCGGACTCGGGACCACCAGGTTCGCTGAGACTCGCGGCCACCAGGCCTGCCAGCCCTCGCGGCCAAGCCCGCCGGGACCCACGGCCACCAGTTCCGCCGAAACAGGCACCCACCAGATCTCACCCCGCGCCCCGCGAGAGAGCGCTCTCCGGTCTGTTCCCCGCAGACCTCACCTCACCACCCGGACTTGGACCGGAACTCCCGGTATTCCTTGACACCCACCCACCCCAGTTCTAGCGTCCGCTGAGAGAGCGCTCTCCTGAAACCTCCCCGTAACCTCCCAGGGCCGTCCCCGGTGCCAGCCAAGCCCAGCTCCGGGGACGCCCCGCTCCCCCCTGCGAAAGGAGAGTCGTGGCACTCACGATTCGCCGTGCGCCCACCCGATGGCGAGGTCTGTTCGCAGGCCTGGCCATCGCGGGCCTCACCGCGTCCGCTCTCTACGTCGGCACGTCCACCGCCACCGCCGCCCCTGACCTCTTGTCCCAAGGCGCCACCGCGGCGGCCTCCTCCTCCGAGAACGGCGGGACCCTCGCCCCCGCCGCGGTGGACGGCAACGGCGGCACCCGCTGGTCCAGCGCCGCGCAGGACGGCCAGTGGCTCCGCGTCGACCTCGGCTCGACCTCCACGATCAGCCAGATCACGCTGAACTGGGAGAACGCCTACGCCAGTTCCTACCGCCTCCAGACCTCCGCGAACGGCGCGGACGGCTGGACCACGCTCAAGACGGTGACCGGCGGCACCGGCGGGACCGAGACCCACGCCGTCTCCGGCTCCGGCAGGTACGTGCGGGTCGAGGCGATCACCAGGGCCACCCAGTGGGGCGTCTCGCTCTGGGAGTTCCAGGTCTTCGGCACCCGCTCCGGCGCGCCGCCGTCGACCCCGCCGAACGGGCCGATCGTGCGGGTCGCGGAGTTCCTCGCGTCCTGCCCGTTCAGCCACCGCCTGCCCGACGACCCGATCGTCGCCCCGCGCCTGCCCGGCGGCTCGCACATGCACGCGTTCTTCGGCAACACGTCGACCAACGCGTTCAGCGACGTCAACAGCCTGCTGGCCGCGAACAGCAACTGCAGCCCGGCCCTCGACCTCTCCTCGTACTGGATCCCGGACTTCTACAACAACAACCAGGTGGTCACGCCCGACCCGCCGACCTTCTACTACCTGGGCGAGGGCGTGCGCGACGACGTGATCGCGCGCATCCAGCCGCTGCCGCTCGGCCTGCGGATCGTCGCGGGCAACGCCAAGGCGACCCAGCCCGACGACAGCACCAACTCGCGCTGGTCGTGCCTGCACGCGGGCCACGTGAACCCGTCGAAGAACTTCGTGGAGTGCCCGGCGGGCACCCAGCTGGAGTCCTACTTGGACTTCCCGCAGTGCTGGAACGGCCGCGACCTCGACTCGGCCGACCACAAGAGCCACATGGCCTACCCGGTGAACGGCGACTGCCCGTCGACCCACCCGGTTCCGGTGCCGAAGCTGCGCCAGGTCGTCCGGTACCCGATCAGCGGCAACCCGGCCGGGTTCCGCCTGTCCTCGGGAGCCGGGTTCACCATGCACGGCGACTTCTTCAACGCCTGGCCCGAGGCCGAGATGCTGCGCCGCGTGCGCGACTGCATCAACCCCATCATCAAGTGCGGTGTCGACGGCCGACCCTGAGCCACGCCGTCCGTCCTGTTGCGACGATCAATGGAGATGTGATGCAACCACCCGCTTCCAGAGGACCGCGGCACCGCGGCAGGCTGGTAGCCGCCCTCACGGCCGTCCTGACCGCCTGCGCGGTGGCCGTGCCCCTCGTGCCCGCCAGCGCCGCGCCCGTCTGCGGCACCACCAACGCCGCCCAGGGCAAGCCCGCCACGGCGTCCTCCGTCGAGGTCGGCAGCCCGTTCGTCGCCTCCTCGGCGGTGGACGGCGACAACGGCACGCGCTGGTCGAGCGCACCCGGTGACCCGCAGTGGCTGCGGGTCGACCTGGGCAGCACGCAGAACGTCTGCGGCGCCACGCTGAACTGGGAGGCCGCCTACGCGACGGCCTACCAGATCCAGGTGTCCGCCAACGGCACCGACGGGTGGACCTCGGTCTACTCGACGACGACCAGCACCGGTGGTGTCCAGAACGTCACCTTCACCGGCAGCGGTCGCTACATCCGCGTGCACACGACGGCCCGCGCCACGCAGTGGGGCGCGTCGCTGTGGGAGTTCGCGGTGCGCACCAGCACCGACACGGGCAACCCGCCCGACCCCGGCACGGACGTGCTGCTGTCGTACAAGAAGCCCGGCACCGCGTCGACCCAGCAGAACGACCCGAACTGCACGGGCTGCACGGTCGACAAGGCGTTCGACTTCGACCCGAGCACCCGGTGGGCCACCGCGACCGACGTCGGCTGGGTCGACCCCGGCTGGATCCAGGTCGACCTCGGCGCGACCGCGCAGATCAAGAAGGTCGTCCTCCAGTGGGACCCGGCCTACGGCAAGTCCTTCCAGGTCCAGGTGTCGCCGACCGGCACGGGTGACTGGACGTCGATCTACTCCACGACGACGGGCACCGGCTTCAAGCAGACGCTCACCGTCAGCGGCAGCGGCAGGTTCGTGCGCATGTACGGCACCGGCCGCGGCTCGCCCTACGGCTACTCGCTCTGGGAGTTCCAGGTGTGGGGGACCGGCGGCGCGCCGAACCCGCAGCCGGTGATCCCGCCGGACCCGCGCAACCCGAAGCAGCTCGTGTGGTCCGACGAGTTCAACACCGGCAACGGCACCAAGCCGGACTCGAACAAGTGGCGCCCCGAGGTCGGCACCGGCCAGAACGCCGAACTCCAGTACTACACGAACAACAACAACGCGTTCACCGACGGCGCGGGCAACCTCGTGCTGGAGGCCAGGCGCGAGGTCACGCCCGGTTCGTCCTGCCCGGTCGACCCGGTCAGCGGCAGCGGCACCTGCCAGTACACCTCGTCGCGGCTCATCACCCACGGCAAGGCCACCTGGACCTACGGCAGGGTCGAGGCCAACATCAAGGTCTCGGGCACCAAGGGCATCTGGCCCGCGTTCTGGATGCTGGGCGCCAACATCCTGGACAACGGCACCCCGTGGCCGAACAGCGGCGAGATCGACATCATGGAGCACCTCGGCCGCGAACCCAACACCGCCTACCAGACCATCCACGGCCCGTCGTACTTCGGCGGCGGTGGCATCGGGCAGATGTACGCGCTGCCCGGTGGCGCGGACTTCGCGAGCGCGTTCCACAAGTTCGCGGTGGACTGGGACAGCAAGGGCATGAAGTTCACCATCGACGACATCCCCGTCATCACGATCGACAAGGCGACGGTGGAGGCGACCAGGGGCCCGTGGGTCTTCGACCGCCCGTTCTTCATCATCCTCAACAACGCGGTGGGCGGTGACTGGCCCGGACCTCCGGACGCCACCTCCGTCTTCCCGCAGCGCATGCTCGTCGACTACGTCCGCGTCTACCAGTAGGCGAGACCTGCCACGACCACCGCGCGGCTCCGGGGTCCCGATCCCGGAGCCGCGCGGCGTCCACTCAGGACTGCGAACGCCACGAGGACCGGGTGATCCTTGAAGAACGGTATAAAGGCAGACGTGCCAGACCCCCGCACCACCCCGGCCCCGGTCACCCTGGAAGAGGTGGCGCGCGTGGCGGGCGTGTCCCGCGCGACCGTGTCCCGCGTGGTCAACGGCGTCTCCACGGTGGACGAGGAGCTGCGCGAACTCGTCACCCGAGCCATCGTCGCCACCGGGTACACGCCCAACCGCGCGGCCAGGTCGCTGGTCACGAGGCGGGCGGGCGCCATCGGCCTGGTCCTCCCGGACGAGGGCAGGATGCTCGGCGACCCGTACTTCGGCCGGGTCGTCGGCGGCGTCATGGACGTGACCCAACCGCTGGGCGTGCAGCTGGTGCTGACCAGCGCGGGTTCCGGCACCCACCAGCAGGTGGTGGCGGACCTCCGCCAGGGCAGGCTGGACGGTGTCATCCTCATCCACACCCACGGCGCGGACCCGCTGCCGAAGCTCCTGACGGACAGCAACCTGCCGGTCGTGCTGGCCGCCAGACCGGTCCGGCCGATGCCCATCACCTACGTGGACGTCAACCAGTTGGCGGGCGCCTCCCTGGCGGCCCACCACCTCGCGGACCGGGGCTGCTACCGGGTGGCCACCATCACCGGCCCGGTCAGCACGACGGCCGCGCAGGACAGGCTGACGGGTTTCCGCACCACGATGGCCGAACGCGGCTACCACGACGTGGTGGCGGTGGAGGCCGACTTCACCCACGAGGGCGGTGCCACGGCCATGGAGGAACTGCTGACCAGGTGTCCCGACGTGGACGGCATCTTCATCGCGTCGGACCTCATGGCCCACGGCGCGCTCCCGGTGCTCAGGCGCCACGGCCTCCACGTGCCCGACGACATCGCCGTGATCGGCTTCGACGACAGCAGTCCCGCCCTCGCCTGCGACCCACCGCTCACCACGGTGAGACAGCCGGTGGAGGACATGGCGGCGGAAATGGCCCGACTCCTGCTGGGCCGCGTAGAACGACCGGACCGCCCGGTGAGCGCGGTCGTGTTCGAACCGACACTGGTGGTACGCCAGTCCGCCTGACCCGATCAAGGAGTGACCACATGCTCCGCGCGGCAGCCCCCCTGCTGGCCCTGCTCCTGCTGACGGCCTGCACCGCTCAGCAGGAACCCCACACCGACCACGTCCACTCCAGTTCCCCGCCGAGCGGCGGTAGCAGCAGTACCGGCAGCAGTGCGGCGGCGGCACCGGGGAGCTTCAGCGAGACCGACGCGGCGTACGTCCAACTGGCGATTCCGCAGGACGAGACGCTGCTCCCGGTCCTGGCGCTGGCGAAGGAGCGCGAGGGGGTGGATCCGGCGCTGGTCAGCCTGGCCACCGAGGTGCAGGAGGGGCACCAGAGGGAGCTGGAGCGGCTGCGCGGGGCGTTGACGGACGCCGGGAGGACGTACTTGAACATGCACGAGGGGCACGACATGCCGGGCATGGTCACGGCGGACGAGTTGGCCAAGCTGACGAACGCGACCGGACAGGCGTTCGACGACCTGCTGCGCACCCTGCTGCGGGCGCACTTCGAGGAGTCGACGACGGTCGCGAAGTCGGAGTTGGCGGCGGGGAGCAGCGTGGAGGTGCTGGACGTGACGAGGGGGATCGAGAGCAGTCGGGCGGCGTACCTGGAGAAGTTGGGACCTTGACCGTGAAGGCGGGTCCGGACCCACTGCGGGTCGCGTCGTGGGTGTGGTCGATGTGACTTGGAGCCCCTCTTGTGGCCCTTGTCGGCCCAAACGGCAGGTGCGACGCTGCCAGCCGACAAATTTCAAGGCCAAGAACCCCAGGTCACATCGACCACACCCCGCTGGAACCGGCGGTTACCCCCGGCCGGAACCGACGGTCAGTCTCAGCGCCTCACCACTCCAGGGACCCGCCGTTCTGGTACTCGATCACCCGGGTCTCGAAGAAGTTCTTCTCCTTCTTCAGGTCCATCATCTCCGACATCCACGGGAACGGGTTCTCCGTCACCGGGAACACCGCCTCCAGCCCCAACTGCGCGCACCGCCGATTAGTGATGAAGTGCATGTACCGCTCGCACAGCTCGGCGTTCAACCCCAACAGCCCGCGGGGCATCGTGTCCCGCCCGTAGGCGATCTCCAGCTCGCACCCCTCCACCAGCATCGTCCGGATCTCCTCCTGGAACTCGGCCGTCCACAGGTGGGGATTCTCGATCTTGATCTGGTTGATGGCGTCGATGCCGAAGTTCAGGTGGATCGACTCGTCCCGCAGGATGTACTGGTACTGCTCCGCGATCCCCACCATCTTGTTCCGCCGCCCGAGCGACAGGATCTGGGCGAACCCGGTGTAGAACCACATGCCCTCGAACACCACGTAGAACGCCACCAGGTCCCGCAGGAACGCCTGGTCGCGGTCCGGCGTCCCGGTCGAGAACGACGGGTCCTCCAGGTGCCGCGTGTACTTCAGCGCCCACGCGGCCTTGTCCGTGATCGACGGGATCTCCCGGTACATGTTGAACAGCTCGCCGTCGTCCAGGCCGAGCGACTCGCAGACGTACTGGAACGTGTGCGTGTGGACGGCTTCCTCGAACGCCTGCCGCAGCAGGTACTGCCTGCACTCCGGGTTGGTCAGGTGCCGGTACACCGCGAGCACGATGTTGTTGGCCACCAACGACTCCGAGGTGGCGAAGAACCCGAGGTTCCGCTTGATCGCCCGCCGCTCGTCCTCGGTCAGACCGTCGGCCGACTTCCACAGCGAGATGTCCGCCTGCATCGACACCTCGGTGGGCATCCACGCGTTGTTGCACCCGGCCAGGTACTTCTCCCAGGCCCAGTGGTACTTCAACGGCAGCAGCTGGTTCACGTCCGCCCGACAGTTGATCATCGCCTTGTCGTCGACGCTGACGCGGGCGGCGCCCACCTCGATGGGACCGGCGCTGGCGAACACGTCCGAACTCACTGGCAGGCCTCGCAATCGGGATCGATGATGGAGCAGACGGCCGCACCCGCGTCGGCGACGATCGCCGGTGCGGTGGCCACGGGCACGCCGGCGGGGGAGACGGCGTTGAGCTTCCCGTCCGTGCCCCGCAGCGTCGACTTCTCCACGTGGGTCGCGCTCTGCGAGCGCAGGTAGTAGGTGGTCTTCAACCCGCGCAGCCACGCGAGCTGGTACAGCTCGTCGAGCTTCCGCCCGCTGGGCCGGTCGATGTAGAGGTTCAGCGACTGGGCCTGGTCGATCCACTTCTGCCGCCGGGCCCCAGCCTCGACCAGCCACTTCGAGTCCAGCTCGAACGCCGTGGCGTACAGCGCCTTCAGCTCGTCCGGGATCCGCTCGATCGGGGACAGGCTGCCGTCGTAGTACTTGAGGTCGCTCACCATCACCTCGTCCCACAGGCCGCGCGCCTTCAGGTCGCGGATCAGGTCCGGGTTCACGACGGTGAAGTCGCCCGACATGTTCGACTTCACGTACAGGTTGCGGTAGAGCGGCTCGATCGACTGGTTCACGCCGCAGATGTTCGCGATCGTCGCCGTGGGCGCGATGGCCATCACGTTCGAGTTCCGCATCCCCACCGCGAGCACCCGCTCCCGCACCGGCGCCCAGTCCAGGGCGGACGACCGGTCCAGCTCCAGGTCGGCGCCGCGGGTGGCGGCCAGCAGCGAGATCGAGTCGAACGGCAGGATCCCCCGCGACCACAGCGAACCCTCGTAGGACTCGTACGCCCCGCGCTCGGCCGCCAGGTCCGCCGACGCCGAGATCGCGTAGTAGCTGATCTCCTCCGTGCTCCGGTCCGCGAACTCCACGGCCGCGTCCGACCCCATCGCGATCCGCAGCGCGAACAGCGCGTCCTGGAACCCCATGAGCCCCAGCCCGACCGGCCGGTGCCGCATGTTCGCCCGCCGGGCCTCGGGGATCGTGTAGTGGTTCACGTCGATCACGTTGTCGAGCATCCGCACGGCGGTCCGCACGGTCTTCTCCAGCCGCGCGCTGTCGATCCCGTCGGGGCCGGTGTGCCGGGCCAGGTTCACCGACCCGAGGTTGCAGACCGCGACCTCGTCGAGGTCGGTGTTCAGCGTGATCTCGGTGCACAGGTTGGACGAGTGCACGACACCGGAGTGCTGCTGCGGCGACCGCAGGTTGCACGGGTCCTTGAACGTGATCCACGGGTGCCCGGTCTCGAACAGCATGGTCAGCATCCGCCGCCACAGGTCGGCGGCCCTGAGCCGCCGGAACACCTTCACCTCGCCGCGGTCCGCCGCGGCCTCGTACTCCCGGTACCGCGCGGCGAACGCGTCGCCGAACAGGTCGTGCAGGTCCGGGACCTCGTCGGGGGAGAACAGGGTCCAGTCGCCACCGGACCGGACGCGGCGCACGAACTCGTCCGGCACCCAGTTCGCGGTGTTCATGTCGTGCGTGCGGCGGCGCTCGTCACCGGTGTTCTTGCGCAGGTCGAGGAACTCCTCGACGTCGATGTGCCACGTCTCCAGGTACGCGCACACCGCGCCCTTGCGCTTGCCGCCCTGGTTCACCGCGACGGCGGTGTCGTTAACGATCTTCAGGAACGGCACCACGCCCTGCGACTTGCCGTTCGTGCCCTTGATGTGGGCGCCGATCCCGCGGACCGGGGTCCAGTCGTTGCCCAGCCCGCCGGCGAACTTCGACAGCAGCGCGTTGTTGCTGATCCCGTGGAAGATGCCCTGGAGGTCGTCGTCCACCGTCGTCAGGAAGCACGACGACAGCTGGGGCCGGGTGGTGCCCGCGTTGAACAGCGTGGGCGTGGAGCACATGAAGTCGAACGACGACAGCAGTTCGTAGAACTCGACCGCCCGCGCCTCGCGGTCGTCCTCGCGCAGCGCGAGACCCATCGCCACGCGCATGAAGAACGCCTGCGGCAGCTCGTAGCGGTTCTCGTCGCTGTGCAGGAAGTACCGGTCGTAGAGCACCTGCAACCCGAGGAACTGGAACGCCAGGTCGCGGTCGGGCAGCAGGGCCGCGCCGAGCCGGGCCAGGTCGAACTCCTCCAGCAGCGGGTCGAGCTGCCCCAGTTCGACCCCGCGCCGCACGAAGGCGGCGAAGTAGTCCGGGTAGCGCACCGACATCTCGGCGTGGTTGGCCTCGTCGTCCTCGCCCGCGAGGAACGTCAGGGCCTCCCCGCGCAGCCCGTCCAGCAGCAGCCGGGCGCTGACCAGCGAGTAGTCCGGATCGATCTCGACCATCGTGCGCGCGGACAGGACGGGCGCGACGGCCAGCTCGGCGCGGGTGATGCCGTCGTAGAGGTTGCGGCGGGTCTCCGCCAGCACGGCTTCGGCCGACGTCGCGGGCAGTCCGGCGCACGCCTCGGAGACGACCAGCTCGAGCCGGTCGTCGTCCAGCGGCTCGACCCGGCCGTCCGGGTGCCGCACGGTCAGCGACGGCCGCACGGGGGTGGTGGCGGGCTGGGCCGAGCGGGCCTTCGCGCACTCCTCGCGGTACAGCACGTAGGCGCGGGCGACCCCGTGGTGCCCGTCGCGCATGAGCACGAGTTCGACCTGGTCCTGGATCTGCTCGACGTGCACGCCGCGGTCCGGTCCGGCCTGCCCGAGGAGCTTCTCCCCGACCTGGCGGGTGATCTCGGCGACCAGTTCGCGCACCCGCTGCGAACCGGCCTTCTCCGCTCCTTCGACGGCGTGGAAGGCCTTCGCCACGGCCGTGGCGATCTTCGTCGGGTCGAACTGCGACACCGTTCCGTCGCGGCCGATCACCGGGACTTGAACGGGTGAACCTGTCAGGGGCATGACTCTCCACGGGGGTCGAGGGCGTGCGGGAGCGCCCGGCGAGCGGTGCTCGACGGTCGGGGACGAGGGTGCGCGGAGGGTCAGCCGTCGGGGCTGGGGTGCGACTTCACGGCTCTCTCCTCGCGAGCTCGGTGGACACCCGGCGACCGGGGGTGGGAGCGGCGCGAGGCAGCGCGGCACCGGGGTGCCGACAGCCGTCCGCGCGCGCCCTCCCTCGGGGCACCGGGGTGGTGCGCGCAGGCCGCGCGCACGCTGGTGGCAGGTCTTCGGACTCGCGGGCACTCCGGCTCTCGCCGGCGGACCTACTGGCCGTCGCTTCCCGGACTCGCGTCCAGTGCTTCATGACGGCGGTCGTTCCCGCTCACCGCTGCGGGGCAGCTCCGGATTCGCACCGGATTCCCTCTTGCCTCACCCGCGGTCGGACCGCGGGTGAACCATCAGCGCGTTGGATACTACATGTGGGGGTAGGGCTCGTCGCACGGCCCAACATGGTCTTTGTTGCACATGTCATGCGATACGGTGACGAGGCAGGGTGATCAGCAAGCGGGGGCGTGGCGGATGGGTGACGGTGATCGGGTGGGACCGCGGGTCGCCGTCGCGGCCGGGGTCGCGGGCGCGCTCGCCGCGGGGTCGCTGGTCGTCGGCGCGTCCCTGCCGTGGCTGACGGGAGGGCTCGCGGTGGCGGCCGTCGTGGCGCTGAGGCTGGCCAGGTCGCGCGGCTAGGGGATCCTGATGGTTTGCTGAAGCGCGGAACCCCGTGTCCGGTCCGGGCGTTCTGCCGGTCGTGACGACCGCAGAGCTGACGAGAACGAGCGCCCTCTCCCGTGTGGTCGCCGTGGGCGGGCTGGCCGCCGTCCTGACCACCATCGCCATGATCGGCTCGCTGGACGTGCGCAACGCGCTCCAGCGGCCCGGCGAACTGCGCCGCACCATCAGCCAGTACGGGCTCGGCGCCAACGCGTGGATCTTCGAGGTCGCCGTGTCGCTGCTGGCGGCCGGGTCCCTGGTCATCGTGGCGGTGCTGGTGCACCGCGGCATCACCCGCTGGTGCTCCACCGGCGCCGTCGCGCTGTCCCTGTGGTCGCTGGGACTCGCGCTCGTCGTGGCGTTCCCCAAGCAGGACTGGTCGCTGCCGACGACGTCCTCCAGCGGCAGCATCCACCGCGCCGCCAGCCTCCTGGCGTTCGTCAGCCTGCCGATCGCCGCCATCGCGCTGGCCCGGCCGTGGGTGCGGGATTCGACCTGGGGCGGCCACGCCCGGTGGACGCTGGGCCTCGGGGTCCTGTCGGTGGCGGCGTTCTCACCGCTGCTGTACGCCGTGCTGGTGCACGCTTCCGGTGGCGCGGCGTGGTGGCGGGTGTTCCCGATCGGGTACGTCGAACGGCTCCTGGTGTTCACGGAGGTGATCGCCGTCGTGACGGCCGGATTGTGGGCCCTGGCCGCGGCGAACCGCCCTAAACTGGCGGCATGGCAACGTGGGGAGACCTCGCGGCGTACGTCCGCGACCAGTACGACGTGATCTCCGAGGAGACCGACGAGATCCGCATCCTGTTCGACTTCCAGCACCTGGACGAGGAGGACGAGCGGACGCAGGTCGTCATCCTGGTGCGCGAGGTGCTGGACGAGAAGCACGAGTGGGTGCAGATCGCCTCCCCCGTCGGCCTGGCCGCGCGGTGCGACCTCCGCGGGTTCCTGGAGGAGGTCGGCAAGTCCTCCATCGCCTCCGGCGCGGCGATCATGGGGGACCACGTGGTGCTGCGCCACTCGCTGCCGCTGGAGACGTTGGACATCCACGAGTTCGTCGACCCGCTGTCGCTGCTGGCGGGTACCGCCGACCGGCTCGAAGAGGTCTTCTTCGGCGGCGACAACTACTGATACCCCCGTTCGGCCCCGCCTAACCCCGGTTCGGGAGGGGTACCCCCGCTGGCATGAAGCTTCCTTGGCGGTCCGGGTCGCGGTGGGCGTTCCGCGGTGTCGTGGCGGTGTGCCTGGTGGTGGTGGCCGCCGCGGCGCTCCAGCTCGTCGGCGTGCTGCCCAAGCTCAACCCCTTCGGCACCGACACGGTCGACCGCAGCCAGCCCGCGCTGCTGCGGTCGATCAAGGACCTGAGCCAGTACCACGCCGCCTCGGGCGACTACCAGGTCGTGATCGACATCGAGAAGGACGTGCGGTTCGTGCCGGACGTGCTGGCGGGGCAGCGGACCCTGTTCGTCTCCGCGGGCACGGTCAACGCCTACGTCGACTTCGGCGGTCTCGCGGAGGACTCGATGACGGTGTCGCAGGAGAAGAAGACGGTGGACATCGCGCTGCCGAAGCCCCAGCTCGACAAGCCGAACATCAACCACGAGCGCAGCTACGTGTTCGCCCAGGAGCGGGGGCTGCTCGACCGGCTGACCAGCGTCGTGCAGGCGGCGGACCAGCAGCCGTTCTACGTGGCCGCGGAGCAGAAGATCTCCGACGCCGCCAAGGAGTCCGGCTTGCAGGCCAAGGCGGACGAGAACACCAGGAAGATGCTCGACGGCATGTTCCGCGCCCTCGGCTACGAGGTCCACTTCGTGGACGCCCCGCAGCCGTGAGTTAGGCTGTCCTAACCTAACTCTTCGTCCAAGGGTGCCCCGGTGTTCGAGTCCATGACAGTGCAGGTCCGCGCGGGACTGGGCGAACGACGGCTGACGGCCGCCGTCCGCGACGTGTTCGACCGCCACGACGAACTCCGCGAGCGCGGTGCGACGTGCGAGGTGCGGCGGATCCCCGCCCCGGAGCTGACGGGCGGGGCTCTCGTCCGCCGCGCGGAGGCGGAGGTCGCCGCGGTCTCCCGCGAGCCGGGTTCCGCGCTGTTCCGGGTGCTGTGGTTCGACGCGGGCCCGGACCGGTCCGGGAAGCTCGTGCTCCTCGTGCACCGCCGCGTGATGGCCGCGGTGCCGTGGCCCGTCCTGCTGTCCGAGCTGGTCTCGGCGTGGAACAGGGGAGCCGTCGACGCGGATCTGGCCTGCGCGCTCGACCGCTAAGTCCGAATTGGGCGTTGACGGGAGCCCACGGGTGATGGTGAGATGCTGAACACACTGATAGGAAAGTTTCTTAACCAATCAGGCTGCCGCCACCTGATCACCCGTTCCCGAGTGGGAGGCTCCCTGTGGCTATCCGTCCCCGTTGGCTCGGCGCCGCGGTCATCACCGCGTCGCTGGTGATACCGGCCGCGCCGACACTTGCGGCACCCGCCGCCCCCGCCGTGGCGAGCGGCGTCGGCGCTCTCGCGGTCACCGAGTACCAGGCGGAAAGCGCGACCGTCACGTTGGGGCTCGTCGAGTCCAACCACGCCGGGTTCACCGGCAGCGGCTTCGTCAACGTCGACAACGCCGTCGGCAGCGCCGTGGAGTTCACCGTCAACGCCCCCACCGCGGGCGCCGCGACGCTGAGCTTCCGGTACGCCAACGGCACCGCGACCGGCAGGCCCGTCGACGTCACCGTCAACGGCTCCCTCGCCGTGGACGAACTCGCCTTCGGCGGCACCGGCGCGTGGACCACGTGGTCCACGAAGACCGCCTCGGTGCGGCTGGCCGCGGGCGTCAACAAGATCAAGGCCGTGTCCACCACCGCCGCGGGCGGGCCGAACCTCGACCGGCTGGACGTGGATTCCGGTGCCGTCGCGCCCTCCGGCAGGCCCGCCGACGTCAACGGCCAGCTCAAGGTGTGCGGCGTGAAGCTGTGCAACCAGTACGGCAAGCCGATCCAGTTGCGCGGCATGAGCACGCACGGCATCCAGTGGTACGCGAGCTGCGTCAAGCCAGCGTCGCTGGACGCGTTGGCCACCGACTGGGGCGCCGACATCCTGCGGATCGCGATGTACGTGCAGGAGGGCGGCTACGAGTCGGACCCGCGCAAGTACACGGACCTCGTGCACGGGTACATCGAGGAGGCCACCAAGCGCGGGATGTACGCGCTGGTGGACTGGCACCAGCTGACCCCCGGTGACCCGAACGCCAACACGGCGCTCGCGCGGACGTTCTTCACGGAGATCGCCTCGCGGCACAAGGACAAGACGAACATCATCTACGACATCGCGAACGAGCCGAACGGGGTTTCGTGGGCGCGGATCAAGTCGTACGCGGAGACGATGATCCCGGTGATCCGGGCTCAGGATCCCGATGGCGTGGTGTTCGTGGGGACGCACGGGTGGGGGTCGTTCGGCATCTCCGACGGGCGCACCGAGGCCGACATCATCAACAACCCGATCAACGCCACGAACTTCATGTACACGTTCCACTTCTACGCCGCGTCTCACGGGGACGAGTACTTCAACGCGCTGTCCCGTGCGGCGGACCGGATCCCGATCTTCATCACGGAGTTCGGGACGCAGACCGCGTCCGGTGACGGGACGAACAACTTCACGCAGTCGCAGAAGTACCTGGACTTCCTGGCGTCCAAGAAGATCGGGTGGACCAACTGGAACTTCTCGGACGACTTCAGGTCCGGGGCGGTGTTCAAGACCGGTACCTGTGCTGGGAACTCGTTCACGGGGACCGGGCCGCTGAAGCCCGCCGGTGTGTGGGTCCGGGATCGGATGCGCACCGCTGACGACTTTCCGACCGCTTAGGTAGAGGGGTTGGGGGCCCGCCAGGGGTGACCCTGGCGGGCCTTCGGCTCGTGGTGGGGCCGGGTCCGCTGGTTCGTCAGGTGATGGGCCAGGAGTGGACCGGTTCGTTGCTGTGCATGAGGTCTCGGTAGGTGCGGAGCATGAGGCGCAGTGCTTCCACCCGGTCCAGGCTGGTGTTGTCGTAGTGGCGGTGGAAGGCTCGTGATTGCCAGGTCGCGCCGTTGACCCCTGTCAGGCAGCGCTGTTCCACGACGCCCAGCAGGCGGTCCCGTTCCCGCGGGTCCACGCCCCAGCGGTCCAGACCTTCGTAGGCCATGGGGAGCAGGCGGCGCAGCACCAGTTCCGCCACGGGCACCGTTCCCAGGCCTGGCCAGTAGACCTGGGCGTCCATGCCGTTCTTGGCCCCCGCCAGGAAGTTCTCCTCGGCCGCGCTGAACGACATCTGGGACCACAGTGGACGTTCGCTCTCGGCCAGCACCCTCACCAGGCCGTAGTAGAAGGCCGCGTTGGCCAGGGTGTCCACCACCGTCGGGCCCGCTGGGAGGGTGCGGTTCTCCACGCGCAGGTGTGGTTTGTCCTTGACGACGTCGTAGACGGGGCGGTTCCAGCGGTAGACGGTCCCGTTGTGGAGCCTCAGTTCCGACAGCGACGGGGTGTCGCCGCGGTCGATGACCTGCAACGGGTCTTCCGGGTCCACGATCGGGAGGAGGGCCGGGAAGTAGCGGACGTTCTCCTCGAACAGGTCGAAGATCGAGGTGATCCAGCGTTCGCCGAACCAGACCCTCGGGCGCACGCCCTGTTCCTTGAGCTCGTCGCCCCTGGTGTCGGTGGACTGCTGGAAGAGCGCGATCCTGGTTTCCCGCCACAGCTCCTTGCCCAGCAGGAACGGGGAGTTCGCGCCCACCGCCACCTGGACGCCCGCGATGGTCTGGGCGGCGTTCCAGTAGTCCGCGAACTGGTCCGGGCTGACCTGGAGGTGGAGCTGGGTGCTCGTGCAGGCCGCCTCGGGGACGATGGAGTCCGCCGTCATGTTGAGGCGCTCGATGCCGTCGATGCCGATCTGGAGGTCCTCGCCGCGCGCGGCCAGCACCTGTTCGTTCAGCAGGGCGTACCGGGGGTTGACCGACAGGGCGTCGATGGCCATGTGCTCGGCGCGCAGGGTCGGCAGGATGCCGATCATGGTCATGTGCGCGCCGACCTCGCGCGCCTTGTGCTCCGCCTCGTTCAGGCTGGAGCGGACGGTCTCCTCGAACGCGGTGATCCCGCCGCCCGCGAGCTGGCGCGGGGCGACGTTGATCTCCAGGTTCCACTGGCCCAGTTCGGTCACGAAGTCCGGGTCGGCGATGGCCTCCAGCGCCTCGGCGTTGCGCATGGCGGGGTCGCCCTGCTCGTCGACGAGGTTCAGCTCGATCTCCAGGCCCGTCATGGGCCGCTCGAACTCGAACCGGGACTCGCGGAGCATCCTGGCGAACACGTCCAGGCAGCGCCTGACCTTCGTGCGGTACCGGGTGCGGTCCTCGCGGGTGAACTCGTGGCGGGCTACGTCGTCACCCATGCTGGCTCCTCAAGTTCGCGGCACCCGGACACTGTGCACCAGGAGTCGGTCAGGCGGGTACCGCGATCGAGGTGATCACAAACCCGTCCCTGGCCAGCCAGCGCCCGGTGAACCCGGTCAGGGGCTCGCCGTCCACGACCGGGGGCTCGATGAGGATGCGGGCGCTGAACGTGCCCGCGTCCGGGTCGATGGTCACGTCGGCGTCCTCGAACCCCAGCCACAGGCGGGTCAGCGGGAACCACGCCTTGTAGACGGACTCCTTGGCGCTGAACAGCAGGCGGTCCCAGCTGACCTTGTCGCCCGAGGCGCGCAGACCGTCCATCCTGGCCAGTTCGGCCGGGACGGCGATGGCCTCCAGCACGCCCTTCGGCGTCGGGGCGTTCGGCTCGGCGTCGATGCCGATGGAGCGGAAGTCGCCCACCCTCGCCACGGCGGCGGCGCGGTAGCCGGTGCAGTGGGTGATGCTGCCCACCACGCCGTCCGGCCAGACCGGTTCGCGCTTCGGTCCGGGCAGCACGGGGACGGGGGGGAAGCCGAGTTGGGCGAGCGCGGTGCGGGCGCAGAAGCGGCCGGTCGTGAACTCCTTGCGGCGCTTCTCGACCGACTTCTCCAGCAGCGCCAGCTCCTCGGGGAACAGCTCGACGCCCTCGGGGTCGTCGAAGCGGTTCACGGCCGCGATCGGGCTCGGCAGCAGGTCGGTGATCACCGGGCGTCCCCTTCGCGGAGCACGTCCACCAGCCGGGCGCCGGTGTAGCCCCTCGGCTTCCACTCGCGCGGGTAGCCGAGCGACACCTCGTCGAAGCGGATGCCGTCGTGGCGCGTGGTGCGGGGGATGTGCAGGTGGCCGTAGACCATCTCGGCGCAGTTGAACCGCAGGTGCCAGTCGGCGGTGCGCTCGGTGCCGCACCACAGCGCGAACTCGGGGTAGCGCAGCACCCTCGTCGGCTCGCGGACGAGCGGGTAGTGGTTGATCAGCACGGTCTTCAGCGCCGGGTCGACCTCGGACAGCCTGCGCTCGGTCTCCACGATCCTGGACTCGCACCACGCCTCGCGGCTGGGGTGCGGGTCGGGGAAGAGGAAGTACTCGTCCGTGCAGACCACACCGGCCTCGTGGGCCTTCGCCAGCGCCGAGACCTGGTCGAACGTGCCCTCGGGGCGGAACGTGTAGTCGTACAGCGTGAACAGGGGGGCGACGACCAGCGGTTCGGCGGAGGCCTCGAAGACCGGGTAGGGGTCCTCGGGGGTCGCGACGTCGATGCTCCGGCACATCTCGACGATCTGCTTGTAGCGGACCTCGCCGCGGGCCTGCACCGCGTCGTCCTTCGTCGTCCACAGCTCGTGGTTGCCCGGCGACCAGATCACCTTGGCGAACCGCTTCCGCAGCAGGTCGAGGGCCCATTCGATGTCGTGGAACTTCTCCCCGACATCGCCCGCGACGATCAGCCAGTCGTCGGGGGACGGTGCCTCGATAGCCGCGACGAAGTCCCGGTTCTCCTGGTACGTCACGTGCAGATCGCTGGTGGCGAGCAGTCTCGGCGTGCGGGTCACGACTCCGACCTTAACCGTTCCCGACGTCCAACTCCGATACCCCGTAGACCCCTAGTGCGGTGACCGGCGACCTCCGACGCGCATCACCGCGGTCCACGGCACCGGCCGACCAGGACGAGGGCGCGGGATCGGCGCCGCGGCGCACCCGTCTGACCGTCGAACGCGGGTGAAGACCGTCGATCGCGGCGCCAGGAGCGTTTTCAGCCTGTGAAAATGACCGTTCATCCGTTCGTCGCAGATCATAGCCCGTTGAACTCATACCCCTACACCGCGTAACGCTAGGCGGGTCCGCTCAGCCTTACGGGTCCCTAAACCACCTATCCGGTAGTCATCCGGCTTCCTACGGTGATCACATCGCAACCACCCCGGCGGAGGACCAGATGTCCGAGTCCCAATTCGCACGAACCCCCGACCCCCGGCTGGCCCGTCAGGCGCCGCCCGCCATCCGCGGCGCCGCCACGCCGTTCAGCCGGACGGTCAGCGCCGAGATCACCCGCACCGCGCAGCAGCAGCAGTACGGCTATCCGCCACCTCGACGCCGCACCCCGGCCGAGGAAGCCGCGTTGTCCACGCTGCTGCGCACCCGCCAGCGCGCCCAGGCGGCCCGGCCCGAGCCCTGGCTGCGCCAGACCCCCGAGCAGGCCCCGGCCGCCGCCCCGCGCGGCGACGTGACCGAACTGCTCGCCGCCCGGCTCGTGCCCGCGGCGCTGTGGAACCTGGTCGAACCGCTCATCCCGCCGGTCAAGATCCGGCGCCAGGGCGGTGGCCGCAGCCGCGTGTCCGACCGCGCCATCTTCACCGCGATCGTGTTCGTCCTGACCAGCGGCTGCGCGTGGCGGCACCTGCCGTCCAGCTTCGGCGTCACGGTCCCGACCGTGCACCGCCGCTTCCAGGAATGGACCGACGCGGGCCTCTGGCTGCGCCTGCGCCGCGCCGCCATGGACCGGCAGGCCGCGGGCGACGAGAACGAGTGGGTCCACGCGGTCCTGGAGGCGGCCGAGCGCCGCGGAACGAAGACGGGCTCCTGACCGTCGGATGAACGTGGTGGCCGGTCCGGCTCCGCCGAGGACTGAACCGGACCGAGCCCCACCACGTTCATCCAGCGAGACCCCCAGGAGGAACCCGATGTTCACCGACCCCGACAGTCCTCTGTCACACCGCGCACTGGCCCTGCTCCGCGCCACCGCCGCCGGACGCGTCGAGCTCACGTCCAGCAGCGAGCCGGACTTCCGCGTCGACAAGCTCTCCTGCTGCGACCAGCCCGCGGCCCGCCTGCTCGTCCACGCGGGCTTCATCCAGCCCGCCACCGCCGCGCCGTTCGGCCAGTGGGTCCCCGCGCACCTCAGCGCCGCGGGCGCCGAACTCCTCGCGCTCGACGTCCCCACGGCCGCCGCCTGACCCGTGCCCGACCACGGCCGCCGCCGGTCCTACGCGTGCAGGCCGTGCTGGTACTTCGGGAAGCGGACGCTGATCTTCGTGCCGAGCCCCTGGGCGGTCTCCACGACGAGGCCGTAGTCGTCGCCGTAGAAGCGCCTCAGCCGCTCGTCTATGTTCCCCAGCCCTATCCCGGCCGTCTCGTCGACCTGCCCCGCCAACGTGCGCCGCAGCGCGTCGGGGTCCATGCCGATCCCGTCGTCCTCGATGGTGATGTGCGCCTCGGCCCCCGCGTCCGCGGCGAGGATCTGGATGTGGCCCGGCTCGACCTTGCCCTCCATGCCGTGCCGCACGGCGTTCTCCACCAGCGGTTGCAGGCACAGGAACGGCACGGTCACCGACAGCACCTCGGGCGCGATCTGGAGCGTCACGGTCAGCCGCTCGCCGAACCGGGCCCGTTCCAGCGCGAGGTACTGGTCGATCGACTTCAGCTCCTCCGCCAGCGTGGTGAAGTCGCCGTGCCGCCGGAACGAGTACCGGGTGAAGTCCGCGAAGTCCAGCAGCAGCGTGCGGGCGCGCTCGGGGTTCGTCCGCACGTACGACGCGATGGCGCTGAGCGAGTTGTAGATGAAGTGCGGCGAGATCTGCGCCCGCAGCGCCCGCACCTCGGCCTCGACGAGCCGGGTGCGCGAGCGGTCCAGCTCGGCCAGTTCCAGCTGGCCCGACGCCCAGCGCGCGACCTCGTTCGTCGCGCGGACCAGCCCCGCCGACGCCTCCCG
This sequence comes from Umezawaea sp., assembly GCF_057122925.1. Taxonomy (NCBI): domain Bacteria; kingdom Bacillati; phylum Actinomycetota; class Actinomycetes; order Pseudonocardiales; family Pseudonocardiaceae; genus Umezawaea; species Umezawaea sp. The sequence continues at coordinate 120,847 of NZ_DBNGPQ010000041.1, forward strand.
GCTGTAGGCGGCGAGCACGCCGACCACGTGGCCCTCGACGGTCAGCGGCGCCACGACGGCGATCTGCACCGGGCAGTCGGGCAGCGTGCAGCCGATGTCGAACGCGCGCGTGCGGCCGGTGCTGAACACCTCCTGCGCGAGCCGCATGGTGTCCACGGAGTGGTGGCCCCCCATGCCCTCCCACGCGACCACCTCGACCTCGTCGGTCAGCGCGAGCGCGGGGGTGTCGAGCAGCGTGCGCAGGTGGCGGGCCGACTTCTTCGCCGCCTCGGGCACCAGCCCGGCGCGCAGCGGGGGAGCCGCCGACCACGCGGTGTGCAGCGTCTCGAACGTGATCCGCTGAGCCTCGGTGAGGAAGTCCTGCCGAGGACCAGACCCCCGCCACAGCACGAACACGATCGAGGCCCCGACCAGGAGTATCGCTCCCACCGCCAGCAAACCGGTCACGTCTCGCCTCGTCTGCGGAGTTCGCTCATGGACGGTTCCTCGTTCGTCTCCAGCCCGAGGTTCTCGGGCGCGTGCAGGCGGACCATGACCCGGTTGACGTTCGGGGGCACCTTGCCGGGCGTCATCAGCGACACCGCGTACATCACCACGAACCCCAGCGGCACGGTCCACGCGGCGGGCCGCGACAGGAACACGTGGAACCACTGGTCGCTGGTGCGGGCGCTGATCGTGACTATCCCCGCGGCCAGCGCGGGCAGCCCGCCCGCCAGCATCCCGGCGACCGCGCCGACCGTGGTGATGCGCGTGCTCCAGATCCCCAGCAGCAGCAGCGGGCACAGCGACGACGCGGCCACGGCGAACGCGAGACCCACCATGTCGGCGACCGGGATCCCGCTCACCAGCAAGGTCATCGCCAGCGGCACCAGCGCGGCCAGTCCGGCGGAGATCCGGAACCCCCGCACCCCGCGCATCTTCAGCACGTCCTGGCTCAGCACGCCCGCGAGCGACACCATCAGCCCGGACGACGTGGACAGGAACGCGGCGAACGCGCCCCCGGCGACCAGCGCCCCCAGCAGCTGCCCGCCGAGACCCTCGATCATCCGGCTGGGCAGCACCAGCACCACCGCGTCGGTGTCGCCGGTCAGCAGCAGCTCGGGCGTGTAGAGCCTGCCGAGCACGCCGTACAGCGGCGGCATCAGGTAGAAGATCCCCAGCAGCCCCAGCACGATCAGCGTCGTGCGGCGCGCGGCCCTGCCGTTCGGGTTGGTGTAGAAGCGGACGATCACGTGCGGCAGGCCCATGGTGCCCAGGAACGTCGCCAGGATCAGCGAGTACACCGCGTACAGCGGGAACTCGCCGCCCTCGGACATCGGCAGCGCCCAGTTCGCGTTCGTGGTGTGCGGCAGCGACTCCAGGTGCGGCACGGTCGCGCCCGCCGGGAACACGAACGAGCTGCCCGCCGAGATCGTGTGGTCGCCCGCCGTCAGCGTCAGGCCGTCGCCCTCGATCCGCTGCCCGTCGACCAGCCCCCGGCCCGCGAACGCCACGTCGCTGTCGGCGTGGACCACCGTCGTGGTGTCGAAGTCGACCGTGGTCTCCTGGCGGAACACCGGGTACTCGGGCGCGTTGAGCCGCTGGCCGCCGTGCGCCTGCCAGGCCAGGAGCAGGAACACCACCGGCACGGCGATGGCCGTCAGCTTCAGCCAGTACTGGAACGCCTGCACGAACGTGATGCTGCGCATCCCGCCGGAGATCACGTTCACCGTCACCACGAGCGCGACGATCAGCCCGCCCAGCCAGTCCGGCGCGCCGGTGACCGTGTGCAGGGTCAGGCCCGCGCCCTTGAACTGCGGCAGCAGGTACAGCCACGCGATGGCGATGGCGATGCCGCTGGCGACCCTCCGCACGGCGGGCGAGGAGAACCTGGCCTCGGCGAAGTCCGGCAGCGTGTACGCGCCCGACCGCCGCAGCGGCGCCGCGACCAGCGCCAGCAGCACGAGGTAGCCCGCGGTGTAGCCGACCGGGAACCACAGCATGTCCGGGCCGTGGGCGAAGATCAGGCCCGCGATGCCCACGAACGACGCCGCCGACAGGTACTCGCCGCCGATCGCGGACGCGTTCCACCACGGCGACACCGTGCGCGAGGCGACGTAGAAGTCCGACGTGGTGCGCGAGATCCGCAGCCCGTACGCGCCGACCAGCATCGTGCCCAGCGCGACCACCAGCACGGCGACGACACCGTAGGTGTTGTTCACGACCGTTCGACCAGCTCGGCGAACTGGCGCTCGCTCCGCTCCGCCTGCCGCACGTAGAACCAGCCCGCCAGCACGAACACCGGGAACACCACGACCCCGAGCAGCACCCACGGCAGCCCGATGCCGAGCACCTGGAACCGCGACACCGACGGCGCGAACGTGAACACCAGCGGCAGCGCCGCCAGCCCGCCCGCCACCAGGCCGACGACCAGCAGCCCCAGCGTGCGCTGGGTGCGGATCAGCGACCGCATGTACAGCGCGCCGAGCTGGCTCTGCTCGGTGATCTCGCGCGACGCAGGGTACGGCCTCCGGGGGCGGGGAGCGCCGGTCCGGGGACTCGTCACCACCACGCGCTCCGCGGGCGGGCGCTCGGGCGTCACGTGCCCTGCCGGTTGCGCGGGTTGTCGTCCGCGGCCGGGTTCTGCACGACCGGTCGCGCGCGCCGCACCAGGAGCTGCCGCAGGTGCCTGGCGTGCCTGCGGCTCACCGGCAGCACCGCGCCGCCGATGTTGACGCTCAGGTGCCCCTCCTCCAGCCGCAGCTCGTCGACGTGGCCCAGCGACACCAGGTGGCTGCGGTGGATCCGCACGAACCCGGCCGACCGCCAGCGCTCCTCCAGCCCGTTCAGCGCGGCCCTGACCAGACCGCTGCCGGTGGCCGTGTGCAGGCGCGCGTAGTCGCCGTGCGCCTCGACGTAGCGGATGTCGGCGAGCCGGATGAACCGGGTGATCCCGCCCAGCTCGACCGGGATCACCTCCTCGCCCACCTCGGGCTGCGGCGGCGGGGGCGGCTGCGGCTGCGGTTCGGCGACGGACTTCACGTCCAGCACCTCGTGCACGATCCGGTGAACCGACTCCGCCAGCCGCTCCGCGCGCACCGGCTTGAGCAGGTAGTCCAGCGCCTTCAGCTCGAACGCCTCGACGGCCGGTTCCTGGTGGGCGGTGACGAACACGATGGGCGGCGGCTGCGCGAACCGCGACAGCACCCGCGCCAGGTCGAGCCCGTCCAGGCCCGGCATCCGGATGTCCAGGAACACCGCGTCCACGGGTTGTCCGGCGTCCATCGCGCGGTGCAGCCCGCGCAGCGCCGTCGTCGCGTCGGTGACGCCCTCGACGTGCGCGATGCGCGGGTCCGAACGCAGGAGGTACACCAGGTCTTCGAGCGCGGGCGGTTCGTCGTCGACCGCGAGCACGCGCAACGTCCGTTCGAGAGCGCCTCGGCGCTCGGGCCCCTCGCAGAGGGGACAGGGCAGGCCTGCGGTCATGTCCGATCGAGTCCAATGCTGTGAACGGCCGATCTCCACGGCGACGGGGGATTAGACCATCAGTAGGTCATCGTCGCCCGTCGAGGGGTCGGGAGCAAGGGCACCCCCACCTCGGTCCACGCGCGGACGGACCGATCGGTTCGCCGGTGGTCCTCAGCCCGCGATGCGGCGGGCCCGGTGGTCGGCGACCCTCGGGTGGGCGGCCAGCGCGTCCCCGAGCGTGATCTCCAGCTCGACGAACGACTCCTCGGCGCGGCGGGCGGCGACGATCACCGACGACGCGGCGGCCGGACCGACGAGGCGGCGCGTGGGGTCCTGCAACGACTCGAGCACGTCGGACCACTGGTTCGACAACTTCGCCAAACCCTCCAGCGCCGCCACCAGTTCGCCCGTTGTCGTAGGTGGTTTTGCGGCTATCCGGGCGAGGCGGTCACCCAGTGCTTCCAGGTCGGCGTTCATCGTCACCCCCAATGCGCGTGTCGTGTACCCGGAGATATTGCTCCAGGCTGGCGAAACGGTCAACAAGGTCTCAATTGGTCCGCGTTTTCACAGGTCAACACGTAGAAGGAATGGTACCGGGAAGTTCTATTCTCAACCATTCCTTCGATCCAGTGAGCTGTGTCACCGGCAATCCGGCAACCATTTCACAGGTGTGGACCTCGAATAATCCGGAGCAGGCCGGACCCGTCATGTCCAAGGCCGTCCCAGCAGTGGTCTAGTGCCTCTGCGTATTCGTGCGCGCACGGAAGTGCACCCCGCGGAACCGGGATGCGCTCGAACGGACCCGTGGCGGCGCTCACTCGCCGTCGCCGGCCGGTGGGGCCCCTCCTCGCGGCGCGGCGGTCCCCGTGCCGCGGCCCCGGTCGGCGCGGCCGGTCGACCTCGGTCTCGACGCCGTCGGTGCCGCTCAGCCCCGTGTCCACACCCCAGCGGGGCAGGCGCCGCGGTGCGCCGGTGATCACCCGATCGGCCGAGCGCCACCTCCCCCGTGGAACGGTGCGGCGGCGGAGACGGGTGCGGTTGCTCCAGTCGGACGTGCCACGTACGACGTGTCAGACGGGAGGGGCGAAACGTTACAGCGCGCCCACCTCGGTGATGCGGATGGAGGCGGTCCCGGTCTCGTCGGACTCCTCCAGGTCCACCTCCGCCGAAATGCCCCAGTCGTGGTCGCCCGCGGGGTCGTCGAAGATCTGACGCACGTCCCAGCGCCCCGGTTCCTCGGTGATGATCAGCAGTGCGGGCCCGCGCGCGTCGGACCCGGTGCCGATCGAGTCGAACGCCTCGAAGTACGGCTCGATCGCGTCCTCCCACGCGTCCTGGTCCCAGCCGGACTCGCCGTCGAGCAGGCCCAGCTCGTAGTAGTTGCGGCGCGCGGCCAGCTCCACGCGGCGGAACAGCGCGTTGCGCACCAGCACCCGGAACGCGCGGACGTTGCGCGTGACGGCAGGCGGCCGGTCGTCGACCCTGACCTCGGGCTTCGCGTCGTCGAGCGGGTTGGTGAGCTTCTCCCACTCCTCCAGGAGGCTGGAGTCGACCTGGCGGACGAGTTCGCCCAGCCACTCGATGAGGTCGTTCAGCTCCTCGGTCTTGGCCTCCTCGGGCACGGTGTGGCGCAGCGCCTTGTAGGCGTCGGCCAGGTACCGCAGCACGATGCCCTCCGAGCGCGCCAGCTGGTAGAAGCTGACGTACTCGGTGAACGTCATGGCCCGCTCGTACATGTCGCGGACCACGGACTTCGGCGACAGGTGGTGGTCGGCGACCCACGGGTGGCCGCCGCGGTAGGTGGTGAACGCGCCCTCCAGCAGCTCCTCCAGCGGCTTCGGGTACGTGACCTGGTCCAGCAGCTCCATCCGCTGGTCGTACTCGATGCCGTCGGCCTTCATCGCCGCCACGGCCTCGCCGCGCGCCTTGAACTGCTGCGCGGACAGGATCTGGCGCGGGTCGTCCAACGTGGACTCGATGATGGACAGCGCGTCGAGCGGGTAGCTCGGCTCGTCGCGGTTCAGCAGCTCGATGGCGGCCAGCGCGAACGGCGACAGCGCCTGGTTCAGCGCGAAGTTCTCCTGGAGGTCGACCGTCAGCCGGTAGCGGCGGCCCTCGGCGTCCGGCTCGTCCAGCTTCTCCACCACGCCGGACTGGAGCAGCCCGCGGAAGATGGAGAGCGCGCGCAGGATGTGCCTGAGCTGCGCCTTGCGCGACTCGTGGTTGTCCTCCAGGAGGTGCCGCATCCCGGCGAAGGCGTCGCCGGGGCGGTTGATCACGTTGAGGATCATGGCGTGGCTGACGGCGAACGTCGACGTCAGCTGCTCGGGCTCGGCCGCGACCAGCCGGTCGAACGTCTTGTCGCTCCACGACACGAAGCCCTCCGGGGCCTTCGTGCGCACGACCCGCTTGAGCTTCTTCGGGTCGTCACCGGCCTTCGCGACCCGCTTCGCGTTCTCCACCTCGTGGTCGGGCGCCTGCACGACCACGGTCCCCACCACGTCGTAGCCCGCCCGGCCCGCGCGGCCCGCGATCTGGTGGAACTCGCGGGCCTTGAGGATGCGGGTGCGCGTGCCGTCGTACTTGCTCAGCGCGGTGAACAGCACCGTGCGGATCGGGACGTTGATGCCGACGCCGAGGGTGTCCGTGCCGCAGATGACCTTCAGCAGACCGGCCTGCGCGAGCTGCTCCACGAGCCTGCGGTACTTCGGCAGCATCCCCGCGTGGTGCACGCCGATGCCGTGCCGCACGATCCGCGACAGCGTCTTGCCGAAGCCCGAGGTGAACCGGAAGCCGCCGATCATCGCGGCGATCGCGTCCTTCTCGGCGCGCGTCGACACGTTCACGCTCATCAGCGCCTGCGCGCGCTCCAGCGCGGACGCCTGGGTGAAGTGCACGACGTAGATCGGCGCCTCCCGGCCGTGCAGCAGCTCCTCGATCGTCTCGTGCAGCGGCGTCGTCACGTACTGGAAGTTCAGCGGCACGGGCCGGTCGGCCGACCGCACGACCGCCGTGGCCCGCTCGGTGCGCCTGCTCAGGTCCTTCTCGAAGAACGAGACGTCGCCGAGCGTCGCGGACATCAGCAGGAACTGCGCCTTGGGCAGCTCGATCAGCGGCACCTGCCACGCCCAGCCGCGCTCGGGCTCGGAGTAGAAGTGGAACTCGTCCATGACGACCTGGCCGACCTCGGCCTCCGCGCCGTCGCGCAGGGCGATGTTCGCCAGGATCTCGGCCGTGCAGCAGATGATCGGCGCGGTGTCGTTGACGCTCGCGTCACCGGTCAGCATCCCGACGTTCTCCGGGCCGAACGTGTCGCACAGCGCGAAGAACTTCTCCGACACCAGCGCCTTGATCGGCGCGGTGTAGAAGGTGCGCTTGCCCTCCGCGAGCGCGGCGAAGTGCGCGCCGATCGCGACCAGGCTCTTCCCGGACCCCGTGGGGGTGCTGAGGATGACGTTCGAGCCGGAGACCAGCTCGATCAGCGCCTCCTGCTGCGCCGGGTAGAGCTGGAGCCCCCGTTCCGCCGCCCAGGAGGCGAACGTGTCGAAGAGCAGGTCGGGGTCGGGGGTGGCCGGAAGCCGATCGGTGAGAGTCATCGCAGGTCGGATCATAGGTGAGAGGCCGTCACCCGGTGGCGGCCACCGCCGCCGGAAACGTGTGGGATTCTCGGGTGTGACCGATCGCCACCTGGACGACCTGCGTCGGACGGCGCGAGCGGCCCTGCCCGATCCGGCGGGGTACCGGGATGAGCTGGGCGGGCCGAAGGTCGACCTCGTCGAGCTGCTGGCGGCCGGGCGCGGGCTCGTGCTGGTGGGGGAGCCCGGCGCGGGGAAGACCACGGCGCTGCACCGCCTCGCCGCGGACCTGCTCGACGACCCAGGGGGGCCGGTCCCGATCGTGCTGTCGCTGTCCGCGGGGAGCTGGCAGGTCGAGCCGCACCGGCTCAGCGGCCTGCGCTGGGCGAGCGCGCAGGACGTCGTGCCCGCCGACCAGTGGGACACCGAGGCCCTGGAACGCGCGCAGCGCCTGTCCGTGGCGAAGCTGGAACAGGTCGACCACGCCGTGGACACCGCCGTCGACTGGCTGGCCACCGACGTGGCCCGGCTGTACGAGGTGCCCGCGCGGCGGGTGGCGGAGTGGCTGCGCCGGAGGACGAGCCCGGTCTTGCTGCTGCTCGACGGGCTCGACGAGATCCGCCACGCCGACGACCGCCGCCGCTGCGTCGAGGCGCTGACCCTGCTCACGAGGCGGCTCGCCACCGGCATCGTCGTCTGCGCCCGCGAGGACCCCGGCGGGCTGGGCGCGGTGGTGGAGATCCCGCCGCTGAGCGCCGAGACCGTCGACACCCACCTCGCCGCCGCCGGTCTGACCGCGCTGCGGGAGGCGTGCCTGCGCGACGAGGAGCTGGTGGGGCTGCTGGCCACGCCGCTGGCGCTGACCCTGGCCGTGGACGGCTACCGCGACCGGCCCGTCACCGGCACCGAGGTCGAGCTGCTGAAGGCCGGTGGGCTCGACCGGCTGTGGGAGGTGGGCCTCGCGCCGGGGGCCGAGGCGCTGCGCGGGCTGGCCGGGCTGATGGAGCGGGGCGACCGGGACGTGTTCACCGTCGAGTCGCTGAGCCTCGCGTGGGTGCGGCGCGCCGGTCTGCGGCCCGTCCGTTCCCCCGCCGCGTGGGTCTGCGCCGCGCTGGCGCTGGTCGCGTCGGCCGGGCTCGTCGCGTTCACCGCCCGTGCCACGGACCTCGGCTTCGCGGCGCTGTGCGCCGTCGTCCTGGCGGGCTCGGCCACGGCGCAGGTCCACACCGCCCGCAACGCCACCGACCGCCGCGCGTCCCGGCTCGACCTCGGCGACTTCGTGGCCACGCGGTGGACGCTGGACTGGCGCGCGGGCCTCACGGCCCTGACCACGTGCGCGCTGACGGGCCTGGTCCTCGGCGCGTCGGTCGGCATGTTCGGCGGTGCCGCCGGTCTCGCGCTCGGTCTGCTGCCGGGCGTGGCCGCCGGTCTCGCGGTCGGTGTGCTGAGCCTGCCGAACCGGACCGCCGCCCGGCCGCGCCCCACCGCGGCGCGCTGGACCCTCGCCGTCCGGCTGGTCGCGGGGGTGCTCGGCCTCGCGCCCGCGGTGGCGCTCTCGTTCGCCGTGCTGCCGTTCGACCGGCTGTTCGCGCCGCTGGTGCACCACCTGATGCTCGCCGCGACGGCGGGCGCGTGGCTCGCGGCGTTCGCCGTGTCCCTGCACGGCTGGTGGAGCCACCGCGTCGCGGTGAAGACCGTGACCCGCGCGGGTCTCCTGCCCGCCGACCTGGACGCGTTCGTGGCGTCGGGCGTGCTGCGGGAGGTGCCGGACGGCTACGCGTTCGCCCACCGCACGCTGCGCACGCACCTCGGTACTTTACCTTCCGGATGGTAAAGTTGGGCCGGTGAACGCGCGACAACGGATCCTGGACGGTGCTCTCGACCTGCTGCGCGCCGAGGGCGGCGGGAACCTCACCCTGGACGCGGCGGCGAAGCAGGTGGGGCTGACCAAGCCGGGGCTGATGTACCACTTCCCGACCAAGGAAGCGCTGATGGTCGCCGTGGTCCACCACGTGGCCGACCGGTGGGAGCGGATGCTCCAGCACGCGCTGGGCCTGCCGAGGGCGGACGCCACGCCGCGGCAGCGCATCCGCGCCTACGTCGAGGTCGCGGTGACCGGCGAGCTGGACCGCGCCGACTTCGCCATCTGCGCCGAGGCGTTCTACCAGGACACCCTCGGCCAGGTCTGGAGCAGCCGCTTCGAACCCTGGGTGACCCTGCCGGAGGACCTGCCCGAAGCCGAGCGGGGCAGGCTGAACGGCGCGCGCCTGCTGGCCGACGGGTACTGGATGGCCGCCGCCACGGGCGTCCTGCCCGTGCCGGACCGCGACCGGGCCGCCCTGCTGGCCGTCGTGGACGGGCTGGTGACCCCGTGAGGAAGTGGCTGCTCCTGGTGTCGGCGATCCTGCTGGAGGTCAGCGGCACCCTGGCGCTGCGGGCCGCCCTCGACCACGCGGCCTGGTACGCCGTGGTGGCGGTCGGGTACGCGGGCGCGTTCGGCGCGCTCACGTTCGTGCTGCGCGCAGGCCTCGGTCTCGGCGTCGCCTACGGCATCTGGGCCGCGTCGGGGGTCGCGCTGACCGCCGTGCTCGCGTCGGCCCTGTTCGGCGACCCGCTGACCGCGACGATGGGACTGGGCATCGCGCTGGTCATCGGCGGTGTGCTCTGCGTCGAGCTGGGCTCCCAGGCCGCGCACGCCCGCGCCGGGGTGAACGGGTCGTGAGCTGGGTGTACCTGGCGCTCGCGATCGTCACCGAGGTCGCGGCCACCCTGTCGC